>JADDYF010000184.1 GCA_015712185.1 Bacteroidales bacterium | reverse complement strand
GCACGAGAATAAATTTACTAAAAAATTTGGATCAATTTATTCAACCCTCCCGACGTTTCGCTACGCTTCAGTCGGGATTTTCGTCGCTATGCGCCTCAAACTCCGGGGTTGAAACAATTTTAACAATGATTTACCCCGGATGTAACCGGGGCTATTGGACTTCAAAGCCTCCGGCTTTCATCAACCCGTAAACTCATAGTTGTTCGATGTTGATTGAATAAAGGTTGTGCACCTATAGACATAAGTACTCATTGCACAAACTCAGAAAATGAATTAGTGTTTGCCACATTCAGTCCACTGAAGGGCATGGAGTTATCTGGGGTGCTGTATTGATGAAAACAGGTGCCTTCGTCATAACACATTGACTCGTGTCATTCATTATCCTCACGGATTATTTAACTTTGTATGGAGATGCCGGTAAGCTAAAGCATTTCATTTATTGAAACCCGGAATGAATACTGAGAAATTTACAGTGAGATCGAGACTGAAAAGCTTCAGGCATGCTTTCAGCGGGATCTCATCGCTTCTTAAAAACGAACATAACTCCCGGATTCATCTTCCGGCAGCCATAATAGCTGTCGCTGCTGGAATAATTCTGAAGATCAGCCTTCCCGAGTGGTGTTTGCTTGTGGTTTGCACAGGACTTGTCTTTATATCGGAACTCCTTAACACCTCAATTGAAACGATTGGCGATGCCATTGACGCTGAATGGAATGAGAAGATCAGGAAAGCAAAGGATTATTCTGCCGCGGCTGTTCTGATTTCAGCGATAATTTCTGTAATTGCCGGAGGATTGATTTTTATTCCGCGTTTATTGAATTTATTTTAAAATGGATTTGTACCTTTTCGGTTAATCCGATCTCTGGTTAAAATATATGTCCTGGAAATCTTATTTAAAATTAAAACACTCATAGTTATGGCAACAAGAAAAATTACCCGCAGGCAGGCTGTTACAGCCGCATCAGCAGGTGCTCTGGGAACATTTGTAAACTGGACCATCCCGCCATTTACCATTAACAGCAGGGTCCAGGAGAAGCTGGCGATCAACGGCGGTGAAAAGGTGCATAGCGGACCATGGCCTGACTGGCCTGTCTGGGATACAGCTGCCGAAAAGAACATTACCGACATGCTCCGCTCAGGCAGATGGTGGCGCGGTAACGGCGAACATGTTGCAGATTTTGAGAAGCGGTATGCCGAGCTTATGGGCACAAAACGCTGCCTTGCAACGGCAAGCGGTACTACCGCGCTTATCACTTCGCTTAAGGCTCTCGGAGTGGATGCAGGTGATGAAGTCCTTGTATCACCTTATACATTCATTGCATCTTACAATGTAATCATCATAAACAAGGCATTGCCGGTGTTCGTCGATTCCGATCCCGAAACCTTCCTCATCGATCCGGCAAAAATAGAATCACGGATAACCGACCGTACAACAGCTATATTGCCTGTCCATATTTACGGATTGCCTGTCGATATGGACAGGGTCAACGCGGTGGCAAAGAAGCATAACCTTAAAGTCGTGGAAGATGCATGTCAGGCATGGCTGGCTCAATACCGTGGTAAGAAAGCAGGATCACTGGGCGATGCAGGATGTTTCAGCTTCCAGAACTCCAAAAACCTTCCGGCAGGGGAAGGCGGTGCAATAATAAGCAACAATGATGCATTAATGGACAGATGCACTTCAATCCATAACTGCGGCAGACCATTTGGTACTGTTACAAGAACAGCCGGAGGTTACCCGATAGCCGGTACTAATTTCAGGATGCAGCAGATACAGGCACTGATCCTGATGTCGCAGATGAACCGTATTATTAAGGATGCTGATATCAGGCTGGCCAATGCCTCATATCTCGACTCAAGGCTGAAGGAAATACCGGGTATTATCCCCTACAGGCTCGCTGACGGGGCTGAGAGGTCTGCATATCACCTTTATCCTTTCAGATATATAACCAGGGAATTCAATGATGTACCGAAAGAGAGGTTCATCAGGGCTCTTAATGCAGAAGGCATACCCTGCAGCAGCGGGTATGGTCCGCAGAACAAGGACGGATTGATTGAAGACACCCTGAACTCCAAGGGGTATAAGAGATTATTCTCAGAAGCACGCCTCAGACAGTGGCGTGAAGAAAACGTGCTGCCTGGAAACGACAGCCTCTGCAATGAAGCCGTCACCTTCTACCAGAGTATCCTTCTTGGAAGCCGCAGCGATATGGAGGATATTGTAAAGGCAATCACAAAAATCTACCAGAACAGGGCTTCGCTTAAAGCTTAACTTTTATGAAAGCCAGAACTCATCTTACCGGCCTCATTACAATTATCATCTGCTGCCTGATCTGTTCCTGTTCAGGGAAGAAACCTTCAGCTGATTCTGACGATATACAAGCAAATAACATCCGTAATTACCTGTTAAACGCTGCCCGGGAAATAACAGAAAGATCAGCAACAGATGTCCTGTCATTGGAAGAGTGGGAAAAAATAAAGCCTCAGCGCTATAACGATTTTATTGAGATGCTGGGCATGCAGGATATGCCTGTGACCGGGGAGAAAACGCCATTGAATGTTAAAATAACCGGTACAGTACAGCAGGAAGGTTACCATATTGAGAAGCTCTACTATGAATCCCTTCCCGGCTTATATGTCCGTGCCAATCTTTATGTACCGGATAACATAAAGACACCTGTGCCTGCTGTCCTTTATCTGTGCGGCCACTCACTGACCCAGAAAGTACACTACCAGACTCACCCGGCTAAATTTGCCAGGCTTGGGTTTGTGTGCCTGATTGTCGAAACTATTCAGTACGGTGAGGTCCGCGGCCAGCACCATGGCTGTTATGCCAGGGGATGGTTCCACTGGTACAGCAGGGGATATACTCCTGCCGGCGTGGAGGTATGGAACGCAATACGCGGACTCGACCTGCTTGCAGAAAGACCTGAGGTCGATGATCAGAAAATGGGAGTCACAGGCATCTCCGGGGGAGGTGCACAAAGCTGGTTCACTGCCGCAGCTGACCCGAGGGTCAAAGCAGCAGCACCTGTCTGCGGTGCCAGCACTCTTGAGGCTCAGATCACAACCAGGACGATCGATGGTCACTGCGATTGCATGATGATGATTAATACATACAGGACCGATTTTCAGAACATCGGAGCTCTTATTGCTCCCCGGCCGCTTCTTATCGGTCAGGCTGATCGCGACGGATTGAACAGGGTTGAATCAGTTCAGCAGATCTTTAACGACCTTAAAAAAATATACGGTCTACATAATGCTGCCGGGAATATCGGATACATTGAAACACCGGGTGGACATTCATATCATCAGCTCTCGCGCGAAAAGATATTTTCATTCTTCATCGAACACCTGATGGGGAAAAAGGTATCCCCTGAAGAAGCCGGAGATATCGATCTGTCGGACAAGAACCTGCTGTCGGAGGAGGAGCTGAAAGTATATGTTGACGGCCCGCCTGCCGATGACAGGACTACCACTATACAGGATTCGTTTGTAAAGCTGGCTCAGCCTCCGGATATATCGGATGAAAATGAACTTACTGCGTTCCGTAATTCTGTAACCGGTTTTCTTAAGACAAGAACATTCGGCGCCTTCCCTGAAAATCCCCCGGCATTTGATCCTGTCAGGATCTTCAGAACACTCGACAGGGCTCCCCGCGGAAGTGATATCTACAGCTTCGTATCTGAGGAAGGGTGGCGCCTGAAAGCGGACATCCGGTGGAATAACGATCCCACACAGAAAAAACCCCTTATGATCGTCCTGCGCAACCGCGATGAAAACCGGTGGGATTCCGAGGGTTTTATCAGTAGCCTGAGTGATAACTGGAACATCGCTTTCCTTGAAGTAAGGGGTGTCGGGGAGCTGGGCTGGGACCCTAACCTGCAGTGGCATGTACGCCGTGCCTCAGCCTGGACCGGAAGAACAATAGCCTCAATGCAGGTTTACGACGTGTTGCGGTGTATTGAATTCTGCCGTTCCCTCGACGGTGTCAATCCCGATTCTGTGGGGATCGCAGCAAGGGACGATATGGGTGTGGTCGCATTATACGCAGCACTCCTCGACGGAAAATGCAAAACAATCATCCTGAAAGATCCGCCGGCAACCCAGGATGCACCGAGCAGCCCCGACGGAAGAGGAGCAGCAATCGAAATGCTTAACTGCCTCAGGGTGACAGATGTATACCAGCTTCCGGCATTGCTGACCCCTGCGGAAGTAATTTTCGTCGGGGATGTCCCTGAATCGTATAAATGGTCGGAGGATATTTTGATAAGGCTGGGTAAGAAACCGTTTTAATTTATAATAACCTCATTCAAACCTTTATCAAGATTGAAGCAGAGGACAGATCCTGCTCTTTCAGCATACCAGGTTTCGTCCTTCAAAGCCTTCAGATCCTTTATTCTTGCCATCGGCTTCACCTCTCCCCTGATTTGTATCCGGGGATTACGCACTGATGCATTCAACTTCACAGTGAAGCCGGGTGCTGCAAACGGAGCCTTCAGGATAAGCTTGTTCTTCTGCAACGTAACAGTTGTAAGCTCCCTTGCTGCCCAGTACCTGGCAATCTCGCTCAGTTTCATCCAGATAAGGTGATCATATTTCTGATCAAGCCGCTTTTTGATCTCTTTGAGAATATTAAATCCGATCTTCTCGCCATTAAAATAGATCCCCGGCCAGTGGCACACCATTATTGCAGGCTCACCGCTGTCAATTACCTCCACCATCCGACCGGAGCTGAGGTCCTCCGTAATAAATCTGTTTGCATCACCGCGGACAAGTCCGTCCCATCCGCCAAACCAGTCGCCGGTGCATCCGAGTATAGATACCACGCACTTCGGATCCGGACCATCAAGTCCTGATGGATGTAAAATCTGTGGGGCGACGCTCCTGCCCTTCTCTGTAAACAGGTCCCTGAAATAATGTGGTATTTCAGCACCATAGACATCCCTTACAGCTTCCAGAGTACTCAGAGCCAGGTTATCCTGGTTGCGCCCTCCGTATCCTCCGGGTGTTGTCAGTCCCTCGCATGGCAGTCCTGCTTCTTTAAGAATTCTCAATGCATAAGCCTGGTATGCTGCAAGCTCGTCAGCGCTCTTTTTCTGGCTCCATTCCCAGTTCTCCATATAATCTGAAGTCGCATAAGGATAAGGTTGCCCTGTACTGATATCAATCACCCTGGTATGGCTCACCATCTCGGGGTGTATATCCCAGTTAGGGACTATTACCTGCCTTACGAGTTCAAGGCTTTCCTCAAGCTCACGTTTTGTCCAACCCGGTATGAACCTGCTTACCCATCCTGTACATGCCGGATATGGAACAATAGTATATTTTCCCTTTATACCTTTCTCTAAACTCCACTCACCAAACTCCCTCACAAAGCTGTCGGGTATTTCGCGGGGAAGCTTCCTCCAATCCTGTTTATACTGATCGGGAAATACTTCACCAAACTGCGGGATCCCGAAGTGAGCCATGTTTACAAGACATGTGGAGTCATCTATAATCAGGCTGACCGGCACGCGGTTATACGGATTAAGAACCGCTGCAACAACGGCAATCTCCGGCAGTGGATCGAAGCGTCCGGAAGAGGCAACAGCTAAACCTCCTATTCCGGATATTTTAACGAAGGAACGCCTGGATATATTCATTGGTTACCGGGCTGATTTATATTCGGGAACAATGTAATTACAATGTAATTACCTCATATTACCTCTATTTTATTCACCAATTATCTTGATCAACTTGCCTGTTGTAACCTTATCGGTCAGTTCCATATTATTTAGAAGAGCCAGCTCGGCTCTCATCTTCTCTGGAACCTGATAATAATTAAATGCATCGGCAAGTGTCCCTGCACGCTGAACACTTTTAATAAGAACTCTCTTTGGTTTTACATTGATCTTTGATGCATCCGTCAGCTTGCTGAAAGACATCATATTCGATTCAAACACCTTTAAATATGAATTGAAATCGGCTTCGGAAGTAACGCCATGGAATACATAAAAGGTGCTGTTATAGTCAATGAAGTATGACAGAACCATTAAAGTCTGCTTCTGACCTGTTGTCTGATCCTGGGATACCTGTTTTGATATAGTGGTAATACCCGGCATACCGTTTACTGTCGTATTCCTGCTCTCAACAAGTGTCAGGTTCAGTTCCTTTATAGTGGCCTGAGCTGCTTCCTGAAGGCTTTTTTGTGAGGAGAGAGTAAATATCATTAACGCTTTACCATCCTGAGGTGCCATATTGACCTGGGTCGGCAGGTTTTCCAGCTTCCATCCTGTCGGGAAGGTGAACCTGAATTTAAGCTCGGGGTGATAGAAAATATTCCCTTCAACATAACCCTGTCGAGGATCTTCACCATAAACAATACCATTGACCAGCTGAAGGTAGCTGTTGGCATTTACCTTCCACGATGCAAGCTTAAGGCTGTCCTGCCACTGTGTTGCAAGCTGGTGTACTGTGTTATAACGATCACCCGGATCGGGATGTGTTGAAAGGAAAGTAGGCACGCCTCCCTCGCTGCTGGCCATATTCATTTTATTGAGCACCTGGAAGAAGTCAGCCATTTTATGGGCATCATAGCTTATCAACGATGAGTATTGAACCCCGAGACGGTCGGCCTCACGTTCATCATCACGGCTGAATTTAAGGAACAGCAGTTGCATCCCCTGTAAAGCATACTCGGCATACTGTGCAAATTTCTCCGAAGCGATCATTCCTCCTATAAGCAGCAGCTGACCTAACTGCTGTTTACTCTGCTGGCTTACTGAATGACGGGCTGTAATATGTCCCATTTCATGCCCGATAACACCTATGAGCTCCGCTTCATTATTCAGCTGTGCCAGGATACCCCTTGTAAGATAAATATATCCGCCGGGAACCGCGAATGCATTTACTACGGGTGAATCCAGCACTTTGACATAATACTGGAGATTCGGCCGGTGAGAGATCTTTCCCAGCTCAATCCCTTTGCTTTGAACAAAATTCTGGAGGGCGGCATTATCATAAATCCCGAAGGTGGCAATTACCTGTGGATCATATTCCTGACCCATCGCAACCTCCTGAGCTTCCGACATAAGCATTATCTGCCTTTTTCCTGTTACAGGATTAATCGCACAGGAAAAGACTACAAGAATGATTGCAAAAAATGATGCAACCTGTAAAAAAACTTTTAACCTTTTCATCTGTATGGATAGTTTACAATTTGATCCGTGAATAATTGCCAGCTACAGAATTAAATTCTGATGATTTCCATTACCAAATATAAGGAAAATAATCCTTCTGTTTTGATTGTTTAACTGATTCTGCAACCAGATGATTTCTCACTGGTTATTTTCTTTCAGACCGGTTCCCTGGTATTCTTATGATCCGGAGGTCAGGGCTTTCATCAGCCTGTACATGAATTCAACTCCATTGTAGAATTCCTTAACGCCGATCCTTTCATCCCTCCCATGGGCACGTACATCTTCCATATCTGCAAACATTCCTGATATACCATATACGGGAATACCGGCTGCCCTGAGAAGGCGTCCGTCAGTAGCGCCGGTGGTCATTGATGGTATGACAATAACTCCCGGCCACATTGAAGCAGCTAAATTATCGACAGTCCTGACTACATCATCCCTCAGCGGCGACAGCGGACTCACGGTTGATGCATAAGTACAGGTGACTTCAATTTCCGGATCATTAATAATCTTTTTCAGTGTTGCTGTGACATTTCCGGTCGTCTCGCCGGGAAGCATCCGGCAATTGACATTTGCCGTTGCTGACTGGGGCAGTGCATTCTGGGCATGGCCTCCGCTCAGCATTGTGGCAACGCAGGTAGTACGTATCTGCGAATTGTAATACGGGGATACCTTTGCCAGACGTTCAGCTGCTGCCAGATCAACCGGTACCTTACTTACTGCAAGCATGTCAGACCTGACCTGTCCTGTTTCCTGGTCTGCCTTCCTTGCGAAAAACATCCGTGTGGTCTCATTAAGGCTTACAGGGAAGTTATAGTCAGCTATATGCAGTAATGCCTCCGAAAGATGATAGATAGCATTATCCCTGACAGGCAGGGAACTGTGTCCGCCTTTATTCTGCGCTTTCAGGGTATAGTCAAGATAGATCTTTTCGCTTGTCTGGATTATCAGAACAACCTCTTTCCCATCCTCCGTAGTCCCGCCTCCGCCGTCAGGATTCACACAATATTCCGCATCGATGAATTCCCTCCTGTTCAGAAGAAGCCACTCAATGCCGTTGGCTCCGCCACCTTCCTCATCGTCTGTCAGTGCAACGATTATATCGCGGTCGGGAATGAATCCCTCCTTTTTCAGCCTTATCAGGTTTGCCACAAGACCTGCATCGTTATCTTTCATGTCAGTTGTTCCCCGGCCGTAAAAATAGCCTTCTGTTTCCTGGAATCTGAAAGGATCAAACGACCAGTCCTGCCTTAGAGCGGGAACAACATCAAGGTGTCCGATAAAGAGTATCGGCGGACGTGTACTTTTACCCCTGTACCTTACAATAAGGTTCATATGCTGAGCCTGTGGTCCGACGACTTGAATATCTCCCTGTGGAAAGCCGGCATCTCTCAGCCGCACAGCCATGGCCTCAGCTGCTTTTGTGCTCCCGCTGTCTGTCGTGGTATTGATCTCAACCAGTTCCCTGAATATCTCCCGGGCCGATCTCCGGTGTGTATCAGTATCTCCCTGATTTGTGGCTGTCTGTGCACAAATCATTACAGGAGTGATGAGCATAACCAGGAAAAGTGATGTAATAACAATGTATCTCATTCTGAATAATATCTGAAAAGCAATAATATCAGAACTGAAAGGCTCAGGTAAGGATCTCAAACTTTATCCCCATTTTCCTGAAAGCATAACCGGCTTCCTTCATATAATCGCCATAAACTGTGATCCAGTGAAATCCGGGCATCTGTTCTGCCACCTTTATATCATCACAATCATAGCTTACATCGATCTGCGACCGGCAGATATCGTGGAATGGATTTGCCACGATCTTTCCGAAAAGTCCGACATTCCTTGTGAATTCAAAGTCAGGCATCACATTGGTAACTGTTTGCCCTATAAGCATTTCAACTTTAGGTGCGGCACCGTAATCCGACTCAAAATGTGTTAGTATCCTTGCCGGTTCACTCTTCCTGCCGTCCATCCTGCGCGGGGCAGTACAGTGAGCCAGTGTGATGATTTTATCGTGGGGATAAGTAGGATCATTCAGAAATGCAGGTTTTCCGGCTATCTGTGCCATCAGAACACCTGCAGGGACCACTACAAAATCCGACTCACAGTATGCCAGGTAACCGGCATCATTCAGCAGACTGAGGGTCAGGCAGGCAGATGTTTCCGCCAGAGGCATGATAGTTCCCATACATTCATTTATCGTTACCACCCTGCAGCTGAATTTATCCATTAAGCGTTTCAATACATCCTCAAGAACAAAGCAATTCTCAACAAATTTCTGATCTGTTTCAAGCTTTACACCTGCATCACGGACATAATCTGCAGCCCTGGTCTTTGCTCGGTTTACGGTCGCATTATCTGCCCTGGCTCCGGTTATCAGTTTTCCCAATTCATCATAGGAGACACTCTGAATATCAAGCTTATATCTCTCCTGTACCAGCTTCATTGTTTTTTCCAGAGGCTGTGACCATGCACCTGGTCCGCCTATAGCCAGTATCCTTGACCCGATTGTGTTTTTCAGTCCGCACAATGCTCTCAACCGCCATATAAGCTCGTCCTGGCTGTCAATCACCACATCACCCTCATCTATTCCCTTTACAGCAAGCTTATCGGTATGCTGCCTCAGGTAGCGCGGGCTGATTATCTCATACCAGAGGTAGACAGGACCTGACCTGTGACGGCAGAAAATGATTATGTTCTTCCCTGTCTTGTTCAGGATATCGAACATATTCATTCCGCCGCCTGCAGCATATATCAGGATAAGATCGGCCAGTTCGAGATCCTTCACGGCGCTGAGCTGCTGAGCTGTCCGGACTCCGGTTACGGGGAGAAAGTTCAGGGGGAAATCTGCTTTCCTGCTGATCGCATTAAGTTCCTCCTCTATGCGTGCTATCTCAGCTGCCGCATCCTTTTCAGTCTGAATGCCTCCCCAGCTTCTCCAGCTGGTCTGTTTTCTCGGTGTGGGCACTTCATAGGTCAGGAGCGGCTTTACCATAAGAGGTTTCCTGGCGAGCGTGAATTTTTCGTCAGTCTGTGACACGACAAGCGATGCCCACGAAAGTCCCGTCATTGCCACAGCACCCAGCGCACCGGTTCCGGTCACACGTACAAACTCGCGCCTTGATATTTCATCCGGTCCGTGTCCGCCGCAGCATGAGCAACCTGGTCCGTGGTATCTGCCCAAAAATTTGTTTTCTTTATTACTCATTTTACTACAGGTTTTAATAATGAATACGAAATCAGCTATGCATTAAATATACTACTATTTTTATAACCTCTCGTGAGTCAGACCTGACAAAAGCAGGCCCTGCCTATTTTACAGCATAGCTAATCCTGCTGCATACTGGAATACCGCTATCGGTCATTCCCTCTGCAATAATATTGATGGTTGACGGTTTATCCGCATTATAATATCCAATTGTCGCTGTTGTGTTCCGATTGATATAAATATTTGGTTCCCAAAATATTGTGATGCGAGTGTCGGGTAAAGATGTTACTTTGTCAGAATTATCATGTGTGGGTGAATAATAAATTCTCGGTTCATCAAATCCTCTGACAATCATTGCCTTTGCCCCGGGATCCAATTCTTTGTACACTCTTCCGGTCCCGATCCGTGTAATTATATTGATTGCACCGTTTGCCCCGCGCATTCCATAAATTGCAGAGGGATTCATAACATCAACCCTGTCAATAGTGAATATTGGTAGTGTCTGTACCAGCCAGATATTTTCAGGATCTACTTCAGTTCCGTCAAGGAAGATTAAACCATTTCTTGCACCGGGAAATCTTGCCCATACAAGTTCCAGAATATTCAAAGAAGAATTCTCCATAGCCGGATTGATTACCAGCATTTTATCCGGACTTCCATAAAGTCTGCGCGATTCCTCAATATGCCTTTCCTGGTGAGTCTCCGTCCTTTTGGCTGTAATGAAAACTTCACCAAGTTCGAGGGTATCGCTTAACCTGTATTTCTTTCTTTCCGCCAGTTTTATCGCGGCTTCCTGCTTAAAAGCATTAAATGTCTGCGGGACCAAAACCTCCCCATGATATCCGGCAATATTTTCATCAACTTCTTCGGGTTCATAAAACAGTGAATCAACAGATAGTCTTCCAATAATCCTGTTTTTTTCGTCTGTGGCAGTAATTAATAATTTCCCTTCTCCGGTCAGGTCAATCTCCCTGAAAATATACGAGCCTGAGGAATTGGTTTCAGTATTCAGCACCCTGAAGATATTCTTTCCAAAAATTCCCATATTTATCCTTACTCCCCGGAGAGGTCTATCCCTGAAAATCCTTTTTACTTTACCGGAGATATTAAATCCTATTTCGTGGTTATACGGGGGCGCCGAATCGTATTTCCAGATAAAATCTCTCCAGCCCTGTGTGAGCAGAAGCAGATCAAGGTCTCCACCGCGATCTTTATTGTCAGGATCGAAATAGTAAGACGGCTCTTCTACTGGTCCGTTGACATCGGACTCCAGCAGGAACCATGAAGCTATGGAAGTCGTAAACGAAGAAGATTTCTCAGTAAACATATCATCTGCTGCTGATAATGAAAAGGCTCCCGATTCCCCGGATGAAGAATCACCTGACAATGACAGGCTCACATTTACCTTTTCCCGTGGTTTATACTCATTCTTGTTAGTTTCAATTTTCAGCACTACATCATCGCTGTTCTGCGAAAAGATTAGCCTTTCGCATAACGGAAGACCCTTGTCATCAGTAACCGTGATGCGTAAGACACCATCAGTAAAGCCTTCAACCGGCAATTCATAATTGCTGATCAGTGAGGTTAGTTTAATTCTTACTGTCTTAACATTCAGGTTACGCGAAGAAAGTATAAGGTTAAGATCTTTCCCGAACATTGATGAAAATGTCCTGCTGTTGGTCCTTAGAACCAGGAACAGCATATGTTTTGCAGTGAAGTGTGCACTCATGACAATCCCCGTCGGAAAGCTTCCGGGCAGGAAAGCTCTTATCTCTGTTGCCGAATTGCTTTTTACAACTGCATAGTAATCCGATCCAGGGGCTGGTCTGAAAATGAAAGACCCCAAACCAAGTGAATTGCTTTTAAATGAGGTGATGGAGTCTCCAGAAGATGAATAGATCTCCCCGGCAACTTCACAACCTCCTCCTGAAGCATTAACAGCTTTGAATGCAACTGTGGATGCCACATTATCAACCAGTGAACCACCTTCGGGAAAGAAATTTATAATGCGTTTGTTATTAACCGGTATCGTGTTATTCTGTAATCCGGGATTCGCCTTAGATGGATTTATTACAGTGATATCCTTCGTGAAGAAGAACTGAGTATCGTAGTTACGCATGTGGTTGGTATATCCCCTCATTATATACCTGCCGGACTCCAGTGAATCGCCCAGATTAAAATCACCATGACCAGTTCCACCTTCAATCCTGATGATCCGGCTCTGTATAATATTAAGTTTCGGATCAATCAGTTCTGCATGCAGATTATTCGTATTCAGCGAAAGCCTGTTGGTTGAGGGATCAATCACATAGGCTTTAAACCAGATATCATCGCCCGAATAATAATATGCACGGTCTGAATGAAGATAGACTTTCTCGGCAACCTGGCCTGTATCAGTAATCAGACCGAAAGCAGCTATTACACATTTACAGATGATTAAGAATAAAAGAATGACCATTGCACTCAATTTATCTCACCGTTCACCGGCCCTTCTATCCAGCGCCGGGCAATCCGGGTTAATCCTGCAAGGTATGTAATTTTAAAATCTGAATGTATAGGTATATTTCAGGAGGATAGTCCTGCCGAAGGTATGCGGTAGAGTTGGAGTTAACCTGTCCAGGTCAGTGTTCTGGGATTCGTCCCATACAACCCATAAATCGTGACCCTCACTCGGATTATATCTGAAACGAATATTTGCAATAATCCTGTCAATGGCAGTGTTATACCAGATAAAACTGTTAAGGGAGAACCTGGTGGTTAATGTCATTAATCCTTTTAATCCAAAAATATGATTGGTGAAGCTCATATCCCTTTCCGGAAAATTCACATAATCGAGGGAATACGTCAGTCCGAAATCGAAGTCAGTTCCAACTTTTAACTTTGGAGCTGCAGCGAGTGAAAACCTCCATCCGTCATAAAAACGTCCGGCAGTCAACGATAGTGTCGAAGAAAGGTCACGGGAGGTTGAGCTTGAATATAAAATAACAGCATTGGCAAATGAATATCTGCCGGGAGGAACAGTAGCCTGATTATTCCCCAATATAAGATTATTCGTAAGGTCTTCTGAAAACCAGTTTGCCGTAATACTTCCCCCTGCCAGTTTTTTTGTCTGCCAGTACCAGGAAACTGCTGTACCTGTCGTCTCATGAAGCCCGGTTACCGTATTCCAGTAGTTATATCCGGAAAGTGAGAACCTGTGATAAAACAAACCGGATTCTTCACCAGGTTGCCACCCATATTGAATGGTAGCTGCCGGACCATGGTAACTTCTCCTGCTCTCGAATCCTATACCAGGATTATAACTTTCTCCGGAATATAAATATCGGAAATCGTAGCCTAATCCGATCTGACTGCGACGCTGCCAATTGACCAGTAACCTGGCCGGTGACAGATCCAGGAGTTTATTGTCAGCTTCATCTTCTGCAGACTGTGCCGCTCTGACTATAACATAATCATCTCCTTTCACCCTGAACTGGCCGTCAAGCCCGTATGCAAGATTATACGAGCCATTCATACCCAGCCTGCTTGTTATCATCCCGCCTATAAAGGAGTTCTGATTGATGACATCTCTTTTTAATCTGAGTACGCCAAAGTTTTCACCAGGATTTTCTTCAAATTTTGTAGTCTGCATATCAAGAAATCCCACATCCCACTTCCCGATTTTGCCGGTAATCCTCCCTCCACCGTAAATCCTTACGGCATTACCTGCGTAAAGTCCGATCCGTCGGCTGTAGAATAAATTGTTTCCTTCAAGAAAGTCGAAATTAAAAATGTTAGACTTTTCCAGAAAGAATATTCTTTTTTCGGGGAAGTAGAGTGAATAGCGCGAAAGATTAATCATCTGGTCGTCTGCTTCCACCTGTGCAAAATCAGTATTGACTGTAAGGTCGAGAGTCAGGTTATTGGTGATGCTGTATTTTATATCTCCCCCGGCATCCAGCTTCGGCGTCGAATTCATCTCATATCCGGTACCGGCATCATTCAGCTCATTTACCTGTCCTATACCTCCAATTATATAAGGAGCAATATAGACCGGTTTCCTTGGTTTTAATCCTTCGAACTCAATCACTTTGGACAGAGAAGGTTTATAGTGCGGATTTAAATAGGCTATCGAAACAGCCGGGTAAGTAACTGCTTCTGCTTTGGGTTTGCCGGGGCTGTATCTCATAATAAGAATTCCCATGAGTGTTTTTCCATCCGTGGTTTGAAATCTAAGGCTGGAAAAAGGAATTCTGAATTCAGCCGACCATCCCTGTTTGCTGATAACTGTCTTTACATCCCAGAAAGTGTTCCAGCTGCGGTTGCGGTCTACAGGCTCATTTTCACAATCGTTCTGGATTGTTGCATCATTCCTCAGACCGTTGGGATTAGTCAGGAATTGAACGGCATTCTCCCGGTCATTGAATGTATCGAGAAGAAATCCGAACCAGTCAGTTGATTTATCCGGGTAATCCCTTTGCTTTCCGATTGCCCTCATATCCTTTATATCGTTATAGTCCAGCAGGCCTGAGATATAGAAATAATCATTATCATATGTTATTTTAATAATGGATATTTCAGTTGGCGCACCTCCGGGAACAGGTGATAACATTGTCATTGGCAGAGCCTGAACTGATTGCCATGCTGCTTCATCGGGAATCCCGTCAAACGTTATACCCCCGGATATCCGCGTAACTTTCAGTGGTTCCGAGATATCTGGATTACTGCTGCCCTGAGACTGTACATGAAGAGTTATTATCCATGCAAAGACCGCAAATAAAACCGGTTTAGCTTTCATTTCATCATTCTTTTTATATGATTGTTGAATTCAAGATGAACACATTTGTCGGCTTACTATTGCCTGCTTTGCTTTCAGGTTTTCAGGCAATCCCTTACGATCTTATGGTTAACTACAATAAGTTACTCGTTGCTGGGTGCTGGGTACTTGTTATTATTGCTTGTCCTACAGATACAGCCATTTTCCAGTTAATATGCAAGTTACAATGGTAAAATAGGAAAATCAAATTTATTTTACGGACAACTGATTTTGAATAGTATAAACATTCCGCCGGTACCCGGCTCAAAACATATATACCGTTATCCCAGCTACAAACATACCGCCGCAACGCGGCTCAAGTCCTTTACAACATCTTTCCTTGTATAAACATACCACCACTTTGCGGCTCATAACCGCTACGACGATCTTCCAACAATAATCATTGCATTGGGTTGCGACTCAGGAACCGTGAAGTATGAGTCCCGTAGGGACGGCATGTTTATAGAATCGAGTATGAATAAATGAGCGTGAGCCCCGTAGGGGCGGCATGTTTGTAGTTTCGGGTTTAAATGAAGGGACATGAGCCCCGTAGGGGCGGCATGTTTGTAGTTTCGGGTTTAAATGAAGAGGTATGAGTCCCGTAGGGACGGCATGTTTGTAGTTCCGGGTATGAATAAAGTGGCGTGAGCCCCGTAGGGGCGGCATGTTTGTAGTTTCGGGTTTAAATGAAGAGGCATGAGTCCTGTAGGGATGGCATGTTTGTAGTTCCGGTTATGAATAAATGGGCGTGAGCCCAGTAGGGGCGACATGTTTGTAGCAATGTCAGAAATCACGGATGTTCGAGCCCCGTAGGGGCGGCATGTTTGTAGCAATGTCAGGGATCTCGCGTGTTAGAGCCACGTAGGGACGCCATGTTTAGAATTTCATTGAAGATAAATGAGCCTTCCATACAAATATGCCGCCGGTACCCGGCTCAAAACCTTTATATCATGCTTTAGGCTACAAACATGTCGACGCTACGCGTCTCAAAAACTCTGAGTATCCTACTTTACAAGTCCCGTAGGGGCGACAAGTTTATAGCTTCTAAAATTCTTTCCCCAGTCTCTTTTCCAGGTCAAACACCTCGACAGCGTTTTCCCGGAATATCCTGTTTACAATTTCCAGGGCAGCATCTTCTGTCAGTAGCCCTCTCTTAATTCTCTTAGCCAGCACCTCCGAAACCACATCCTTTGCAAATGACACCGATCCGACCGATTCTTCGATCAGACCGCAATCGCCACCCCAGAAAAACTTGTTGTAAGGGACACAATCAAGCATCACCTCAAGAGCATTTACTGCCTCTTCTCTTGATATCTGGGGCAACCAGACGAGATCGAGAAAGACATTCGGGAACATCTTTCCAAGTGCTGCATATTCCCCGGTCCAGGGAAAACCGCCATGGAAAAGACAGAATTTTGCTTTCGGGTATTTCAGGAAAAGATTGTTAAGCTTGATTGGTTGTCCATTATCGAGGATATTGCCATTACCTGCAAGATACCCTGTATGTATCTGGACGGGCAGGGAGTATTCAACTGATTTCTGAATTATCCAGTGAAACATGAAATCCTCAATCTTCTTTGCTTCCTCAGAAGTGCGCTGCGAAGAAGGTTTATCGAAAAGAGCCCGGGCTTCTTCGTACGGTACATCTTCATAAAAAAGTGTCCGCGAATATGCCTGGGAATTCTTAAGACAGACAGCTTTTTTGTCAATGTTTTTCCTCAGGAGGTGATCACAGAATTTAAGATAATCATCAAGGTTATTTATGGTAAATCCATCTCTGGATGCTTCCTTATAGAAACCACCCGGTTCGCTGCCTTTTTCGGGTCTCCTGCTCGACGCAGAGACAAGGGCATTGATATTGAAGGCCAGTGCAAAGTACCTCTCATCTATTTCGGTGTTGAACGGTTTCCAGTACTGGTCAATGAACATAAGCTCATATCCTGCCCTGTGGAATGCTTTATCAAACCATTCATTGTAATTCTTATAATTCTCTTCAATCTGTTTTGAAAGTACCTCAATATTGCTTTTTGTGAAATAAAGGTCATTAAAACTATACAGTTGTTTGAATCCTTTTACAAACTGGCTGTAATAACTCGAAGTACGTGTATAGTTCAATGCTTTCCCGTAAATCTTCCACAGTTCATCGAGACTGAGTGAATCGATCATTTTCCAGTCGTAACCGTTAGCGCCAGCCGAGCTCACATCAGCAGCAAGGTAGCTGGCCGCAATAAGGTGATAGAACCGGAACGTGTAATCTCCATATTCTTCGGGCTGGTGCTGGTGCTCGTGTGTGTTGATCACTTTAACCAGGTCAGCATGGTTCCTTATCTTCAGGTAAACAGAATTCTCATCAACGGTACAGCCGCTGATAAAAAAGAATAAGGATATTATCCCTAATATCCTTATTCTAACAGAGGTGGTGTGGGTTTTTTCCATGGTTACATTGTAATTGTACCTTTTATCCAACTGCCGGCTTCATCCATATCAGCTGTTTTTCAATACTTGTACTGAGTTTGTAGGGTTTTATATGATCTTTTATACTTTCACCGATAATTTCAATTTTGTTCAGGTCAGCAACGCCCAATCCTGTCTGTGCACAGTAATTCAGATAACCTATGATGGCGAAATCAATACCCATCAGCTCAACAGCCACCCGGTCTGCAGCAAGCCAGTCGGTGCTGACAACACAGACCCTGTGGTCAACAGGAGTCCCGCCGGTTGGACCGTTCCCTTCCATCCCTTCGAAGCCGTCGAGAACAGCAAGGTGGGGATGAAGTCGGGGTGCAAGATCATACAGGTTGTAATTGATGCCCCTGTAACCACCGCCGTGAACTATCGACTTGTCGCTCCTTGAACCTTCCCTGCGGTTCTTCCCAAAAGCAAATCCGGCGTCCTTTATGGGAGCACCGAAGATGATATTCTTTAGAGAAAGAGTGACCACCGTACGATCATGAGTCTTAAACCTTGTCGGTGATATAATATATGAACCGGGTGACAGCAATATTTTGGAAAATCTCACCGGACGCGGTTTGAAATCCCTCTCATCAAACACATGCAATATTTCATAGCCTTCCTGGTCGAGGTCGACAAACTTTACAGGATATTTCCTGCCAAGATCGAAGTATTTATAGTTCTCAAATCCGTCGAATGTAGGACCGTTGGCAGCCGACTCCGCAATGATCACATTGTCGAGCTTCCTGATCGATTTAAGGAATTCGAGGATGCCTTCAATTGTATCGGCGTGTGTAGCACACAATGGGATATCGGTAGAAACATTGTTTGGCTTAATGACCACACGGCGGTTGCCAATAGCCTGTTTTATCTGTTTCGCATATGGCTGAAGCGCCCGGTATGTCATGTCAGCCCTGTTATTGCCTGTAGTAATTGCCACACCTGAAGATAACTGCGGTTCCTGGTCAAATGAAGTGAAGGCTTTCACCGGACCAATGAAGGTAACGGCTACACCTCCCATTACGGAAGATTTAATGAAATTCCGGCGGTTTATAGTAGTCATACTGATTTATTATTTGAGGTAAAAATACAAAAACATTTTATAATGCCTCATGTTTTAAAGAGCCGGTTGAAACCGGTAATGATCAAGCCGGTAAAGGCTCCATTAACTGATAACCAGCACCTTGGCACCCCTGATCTTCCTCTGCTTCAGTTCAGAAAGGGCGATGTTCGCCTCCTCAAGCCTGTACTCCTGCACTTCGGGAATGACGGGAATCCGGGAAGCAATATCGAGGAACTCCCTGACATCATAGCGGGTGACATTTGCGACACTTTTGATTTCCTTTTCCATCCAGAGGTGACGGGAATAATCGAGATTAACCAGATACTCTTTGTCGGCATCCTCCTTCCTTATTGCATTTATCACCAGCCGTCCGCCGGGTCTAAGATATTTCAAAGCTTCAACTACCGGTTTCCAGATAGGAGTTGTATCGATCACAGCATCAAGCTGTACGGGAATGTTATCTGTAGTATCACCTGACCATGATGCTCCCAGCTCCATTGCAAATTCCCTTTCGTTCCTGCTTCTTGCGAAAACGAATATGCCGGCACCGGGATATTTGTACCTGATCACCTTAAGAACGAGATGTCCCGCAGCTCCGAATCCTGTCAGACCTATATTCCAGCCATCACTGATCTCTGCAAGCCTGATAGACCTGTAGCCGACTGCCCCGGCGCACAAAAGTGGCGCTGCCTGAGCATCAGTGAATGATCCCGGGATCTTATACGCATAAGACTCAGGAACAGTCATATATTCAGCATATCCTCCGTCAGCATCCCTGCCGGTAGCCTTAAATTCAGCACAAAGGTTCTCGAGCCCGGCAAGACAATATCCGCACTTTCCGCATGATGACCAGATCCAGGCTACACCGACCCTGTCGCCCGTCTTTAATTCTCTGACGTTCCTGCCTGTTGCGACAACCTTACCGATTATCTGATGTCCGGGGATTACCGGGAGCACGGGAGGCGGAGTCCTGCCTTCGATCTCATCAAGTTCGGTGTGACAGACACCACATACTGAAACTTTAACAAGCACTTCATCACCCGCCGGTACCGGTTCAGCGACATTTCTTAATTCAAGAGGCTGACTGTTCAGTCCGACATCAGTTATGGAATGTAAGACCATTGCTTTCATATAGAATACCTGGTTTGGTTAAATTACCTTGCTGGTCTGCAGATAAGGAATTATCACGTCATTTTTATAATCACTGGTTCCGTCATATGTCAGGGTGACAACGGGAACTCCCGTAATCTGTTTGATCTCGCTGGTCATGGCTTCTGTTACCAGCGACGGACAGCAGAATGCAGGATTTGCCTGGACAAAAAGCGCCACATCAGGGTAATTTTCAAGAATATAAAATATTTTCAGGATGTTATCGTAAGACTCGCCCGAATGATATGGATTAATATTGAACCTGGCAAGGTTTTTCTCAAGCTTTTTCGGATTGATAGCTTTTCTGTGTCCCAGATATTTTTCAAAATATCTGCAATATTTATCTTCCAGCAGTTTCAGGCACGAACTGATAAGTCTCTGCTGTGCTGCTTTCAGGTACTCCCCCCTGCTGATCGTTCGTCGTATAATATTATCGAGCGACATCTTAACGAAATCTGAATATGTCGTTGTTATTACCTCGCCTCCGGCTTTTTCGATAGTCTGATTCAGCTTCTGGTTCATTACGTCATTATCGCACACATAAAAATCACCAAAAAGGGCAACCTTTGGTCTGTCTCCTTCCCTGCGCGGAATCCGGTCAAAGCTGTCCACAACCTCAGAAACAGCTTTTTCCATTGATTTGCTGCCAAGAAATGCACCTTCTAGGAGTGAAGTATTCTCAGCAATTACCCTGTCAGTTTCACCATTATTCAATTCATAAGGCCTGATTCTGCAACCTGTCATCCTTATAAGTCCGCCAAGCAGGTAAGCAAAATAGGCGTAGTAGCAGGCGCTGAGCGAAATCTCAAGGTGCGTTAACAAACCACAATAAACATGCGCCTTTTCCATTCCCTGGCCATGATTTTCGAGAATGCTTTTAACATACTGGGGATACAATCTGATGTTACACGATAACTTTGTGTCCATCATCCAGAGCATCGTGTTTTCAGGTTTAAGCTTCTGATCTTCTATGTAATCGATGAATTCCTGTGCAATGATATTTATCGGCAGGCATTGCCCTGTATTTAGCGCCATGCTTTTCTTTATTATTAAATCGCTCGATTTCATGAGACGGGCATCAATACCAATCCTTTTCATGTTAGCTACCAGGAGAGGTGATACAACCGGATCCCACTTCGGGAACAGCAGCGTCTTGCCGGCGATTTCTTTTGAGATTTCCGGAAAAATGTCCTTCAATCCGGATTCAGTCTTAACATCAGTCAAAGAGGCATGATTCCTGAATGAGCGGACAGCGGCTTCGATCCGTGTTTCGTATCCCAGGTTCGAGTCATGTTCATCAATCTGGAGGATCAGATAGGGTTTATGGTAACTGTCAAACAGTTTCCTGAAGTATTCAATGATGAAAGAATCCGGAGCACATTTAAATGCCGTTATCAGCACAGGGTACAGGTTTATGGTATTTGCTATTATTCTTGCCGAGCTGAGTATCCTGGCACCAAAATACCATGGCACTTTTCTCAGCAATACATTTATGTCTTCCTGATCAATATCATCAGGAGAAATCATGTCCTGATAGAACGATTTAATCCCCAGGCTGTTAAAAATCTCAGGAATCCCCTTATTAAGGATAGATGAAAGCACCACGTAGGGTCTGCCCATGAGTACGACGGAGATATCTTTACCTGACCGGAATTCTGTCCTGAACACCTCAGGAAGTCTCTTCTTCTTATCAGAATAAAAAGACAAGGCTTCGCTGAACGCATTCAGGACTGAAAAATAACTTATACTGTAATTCAGCACAGGCTTAAGACACTGATACAGTCTCTGTGCAACATGATACTTCCCTTTCGTCAGGCTCAGCAATGGTGTCAGGCATTTGTTCGGGATATCGTTGATTTTCAGAGTGTAGACTAACGATGAGCTGAACTGTGTATAGTAACAATACTGCCCCTCAGCATCTTTTTGCTTTTCGCGGGTCTCCAGGAGCACAGGCAAAAAGATATAATCCGTCTTTTCGGAGAGATAAACGACATGGCCGAAGATTGAATTAACAGGTGAACAAAACTCAGCGCCTGCAAGGCATTTCCCTGTTTTCAGCGGATCGCGGTAGTTTTCACTGGTAACAGTCTTTACGGAAAGATTATTGAAGAACCTCTTCCATAGCGGTAATTCTTCGAATAAATGAAGGGTTGCAGGTATTCCAATGGTTATCTTCTGCCTATTACCAGGTTCAGGGGTAAATGTAAAAATCTTCTTCCTTAATTCCAGAAGGTCAAATCCGCTTCTGTTCGCTGAAATATAACGGTGAGTGTCATAATCGCGACCGCACATAAAGCCAAATGCAACCTTCTCTCCTCCGACTGTCGTATGGCTTATGCAGCAATTATTCGCGCAAAGCGTGCATACCTCCGTCTCCAGTGTAATTTCATGTTGATAAAGCCCGGTTCCACGGAACTGCGATTTCTCAATACCTTGTTCCCTGAGCATCAGCGCTGTTCCAAGTGCACCGGTCAGGTGACAGAATTTAGAAACAAATATGGGCTTCTGCAGACGTTGTTCAAAAGCTGCAACTAGCGATTTGTTTCTGGCTGTTGCTCCCTGAAAACAAATGTTCCGCCCTATTGAAGCTTCCGCCGCGACCTTTTTGAGATAATTCTCAGTAACCGAATGAAGGGCTGTTGCCAGGATCTCACCCGGTGTATATCCGTGATTCACCAGCTGGCTGATATCCCTTTCCATGAAAACCGCGCATCGGTCGCTGGCCAGCGGGGCGCTGACATCTTCTGCCATCCCCGAATAGTCTGTTAACGAACAGCTAAGCTTGTTAGCCTGTTCCTGCAGGAAGCTTCCGGTACCGGCAGCACACACCGTATTCATCTGCGAAAATGTAACATTGCCATTACGCATCAGGGTAAACTTGGCATCCTGTCCGCCTATCTCAATTATTGTATCTGTCAGCGGATTCAGTTCATAAGCCGCCCTGGCATGTGAAGTGATCTCATCAATTATCAGATCTGCATTAATAATCTTTCCAATGAACTTCCTGCCCGAACCTGTTGTACCGACACCTTTGATCTTAGTTCTGACTCCCCTCCGGCTGAGCACATTCTCTATCGTTTCAAATATCGATTTGACTGCTGTTATCGGTTTACCTGCAGTATATGTGTAAAAACCACAGACCGGATCGTTCTTCTCATCAATAAAAACGGCCTTGGTACTTGTTGATCCGATGTCAATCCCCATGTAGATATTAATATCCGAATCAGCTGACAGTTTTTGATAAATATCAACCTCAACATCAGCCGTATGTTTTGATACTGCGGGTGTGAACCTGAATGACTCCTGACTGGAGAACTGAGGATAGCTGCTTAAGGATAATGAAAGCGGGTTATGAAAATAGTTCTTTTCGGTCGGGACCCGGACAAGAATATCCCTCAATGAGCTCAAGGTCAGAGGTACAGCACCGGCATTATCTTTAAGGAGTAAAAGTCCAGCACCTATTGCACCGAAGAGATGGGAATCGTCGTCAGTAAGAAGTGTTGCTTTTAACAAGTTTGCGAGATATCTTCTTACCACAGGATTTTTTGAGACACCTCCGGTTAGCAGGACAGGCGTCACCGGCGGTTCCCTGTTAAAGACCGTATTTATGATGTTTTCCGCGAGACCTTTGCAGAGGCTGTCGCAGATCGCCCCTACGGAAAATCCTCGCTGCTGGGCATGTATGATATCGGTGTTGGCAAACACTGCACATCTTGAAGCAATTGAGGGAATTTCACCTTTGCTCGTCAGCGCTTTATCACACAACTCTTCAATTCCCGAAAGGTTTAGCCTGCCTGCCTGCTGGTCAAGGAAGCTTCCTGTACCGGCAGCACATGAGGTATTGGTTTTTGTAGACTGGTAGCGGCCTTTGTCATCAAACCTGATGAGCATGAACTTCTCGGCACCTATATGCAAAACTGATCTGGCATTGCTGCAGCGACGTTTTGCAGCAGCCATTATTGCCACCTGTGTGTTATAGCTCTTTACAAGTTTCCTGTTCAGACAGGCAGAGGAGGATGTACACGCGATTGCCCTGATCTGGGTAAGATCAAAGAACCTGCCCGCTGCTTCTATTGTATTGCGGATATTTCCCTTATGAAACCGGTAGAACCTGCGGATGATGCTGCCATCCATGCCAAGCTGTACGGCAGAAAGTGAAACGGAGCCGATATCAATTCCAAGCACAGAATCCTGTTCAGCAACGACTTCAGCCATATATTCCCCTTCTTTGTTATGCCTTATTTCATCCCGGCCATTTCTAAAGATAACATTTATATATAACCGCCTTTAATTAATTGCATAAATATTAATACCGGATCGCAATATTCTATTAATTTTGATATTATTGCATAACAGAAATTTACATTTCTTTCTTCATGTTTCATTAACATGAACAAAAGGGTACTGATCCAGATATGCCTGATCACTCATCTTGCTACAAATGTCGCCGGACAGAACGACAGTTTGAATGTACAGGTTTCAAAGCCGGATTCCTCCGCCGAAAGTTTCGGAATCTTTGAGGATGAGGAGCTTCTGGAAATCACCCTGCGTTTTGACCTCTCAACATATTTCAGGACCAAACCCAAAACCGAATATCTTAAGGCTAATATTACATTCCACCTGAGCGAGACCGATTCCTTAAGCAGGGATATCAGGCTGAAAACCCGCGGTGAATTCCGCAACCAGAACTGCTATTTTGCACCTATTGAACTGAATCTCAAGAAGGTGGACTTCGGGTATACAGATCTCGACAGTATAGGAAAACTGAAACTGGTTCCCGAGTGCCAGGCAGGAGGAGGCCTGAACAGCAACTATGTTTTAAGGGAATATCTGATATACAAACTTTTTAACCTCCTGACCGATACGAGCTTCAGGGTCAGACTGCTGAGAATAAATTATATCGATACCGAGAAGAAAAGAAGGCCGATCAGCCAGTATGGCTTTCTCATTGAACCGCTCGATTTGCTGACAACCCGTACAAATTCCGTTGCCATAAAATCACCCGCCCTGACGCAGAGGAATGTTGTTCCGTTTGTTATGGACAGGCTTGCCATATTCAACTATATGATAGGAAATTATGACTATTCTCTCCCTGGCCAGCATAATGTGAAAGTAATTAAACCGCTTATTGTGGACCCTTCAGTGCTCGCCATTGCAGTTCCGTATGATTTTGACTGGACAGGTTTTGTAAATGCCGAGTATGCCATTCCTGCCGAAAATGTCGGAATAGAATCCATCCGCGAAAGACTGTTTGTCGGAATCTGCCGAACAAGGGAAACTTATGAGAAGGCTCTTGAGATATTTATCGGTAAGAAGAATGAATTTTACAATCTTATCGACGAATTCCCGTATTTAAACAAACGGGAGAAGAGGGATATGACACTCTATCTTGACGAATTTTATAATGATACAGCCGGGAAAAAGCGCATACTTGACATTTTCCTGGAGAACTGTAAAAAGCTTTAACCATAAAATCAAAATATATGTCTGACAACTTTTTCAACCTGAACAACCCCGATTTCTATGGAACGATTCTGCGGTTCGTGATAAACACGATATTTCTGATCATCCTTATCCGGGGTATTTATTTCAAGTACACCAAAAAGGAGAAATTCGCCTTTACTTTTTTCCTGATGGGTATTATGGTATTCTTTCTAACTTCAATGTTGAACACCAATGTATTGATGCAGTTCTCCTTCGGTTTCGGTTTGTTTGCCATATTTGCCATACTGAGGTTCAGAACAAGAAATTTCAGCCTGAAGGACATGTCGTATATCTTCACCGTTATTGGCGTATCGCTTATCAATTCATTAAAGCTGGTGGGATTTCCCGTTCTGGGAGTGATCATCTTCAATATAATTATTATCCTTTCAGTGATTATCCTGGAGAAATTCTCCACCAAATACAATACAACAACCCACACAATTGTCTATGAGAACATCGAATTGCTGACAAATGGGAAAAAACAGAAGCTGTTGAAGGATGTTTCGGATCTTACCGGAAAGGAAATTCTGAGGGTTAAGATAAGGAGGATCGACTTTAAGGAAAAAATCGCCCTTCTCGATATTTATTATAAAGATTGATACCGGGATCAGGTAAAAGTACTTTTTTAAATACAAGGATAG
>JADDYF010000161.1 GCA_015712185.1 Bacteroidales bacterium | reverse complement strand
CAGGCGGAGCATCATAAGACTGTCTCATTCAAAGACGAGTTAATCAGATTGTTGAAGGAACATGGCGTTGATTACAAAGAAGAATACTTGTTAATATGAATTTTCTTCAACGCCTCCGGCGTTGTAAATCATGTGTGCTGCTGTGACCATGGATGCAACCATGGCTATTAGACTTGGATGCCTCCGGCATCGTTCATGAGAAATGCCATATAGAAACCTTTGCAGCACCCAAATTAGAAAATCGGTATTTGAATATCAAATCGTTATAATGATTTAAGCGACATGTGCGGAAAACAGGAAAAAGCCTGTCCGAATGATATTGCCATCAGGGTGCTGCTTGCCGATGCAAACAGGAGTCTGTGTTAGGTTATCCTGTCTGTTCCGTCCTTCCAGACAGACGGAGAGTCATGCGAGTTGAAATAGATCTATATACTCAGACATACATTTTGTCAAGTGCTATCTACCAATTGTAAATCAATAGATTAGAATTTTCATGGTTGAACTAAATTTATGGTATGGCTATTCAGTATTACTGTCGAATGAATATTATTGAAATTCAAACTCACAACAAAATTGATTTTAGCCATTTGTGAGAAATATGAGAGGTGTCCTGTGAAAATACTCAGAATGAATTATGAATATGAGAATCTTTCTTTTAATATTATTTGGAATTGCCTTTAATTCATCAGGTACATCGGGAAGTAGTGATTTATTAAGTGATGTGACGGGTCCTTCCGGAAGAGATTATACTGAAGCGTTGCATTTTACAGAAAAAAGCATTATTCAGCTGATGCATAAACAACATCTGCCTGGATTTGCAGTAACAATAGTAAATGAAAAGGGAATAATATACCAGAAAGCATTTGGACTATCAGATATTGAGAACAATATGCCTGCTTCAACAAAAACAGTATTTAAAATATGGTCGGTAGCAAAAGTCTTTACCGCTATTGAAATATTTCGCGAAGTTGAACAGGGTCTGGTTGATATTGACCTCCCAGTAACGAAATACTTGCCGGAATTTTATATCCGGAGCAGATACAACGACATCGGTACAATTACCGTGAAAAGTATTCTGGCCCACAGGTCAGGTCTGCCCAGGAATGAATGTGTAATATTACCGGATACTGATCGTAACATCCGCTTCCTTGAAAGATTTGAAAGATCAGTTAGTGATTGCTTCATGGCTTTCCCAGCAGGTTACAGATATAAGTATTCCAATCTTGGCTATGATCTTTTAGGAAGAATAATTGAAGAGAACAGGGGAGAAAGTTTCCCGGAATTCATGAGAGAAAACCTGTTATATGATATTGGAATGAAAAACAGCTCATTCAGTACAACCAACCTGCCGGATCATGGATTGATTGCAAAGGGATATGAATATTACAAAGGCAAATTTTATCCAATGATTCAATCAGATATCAATAATGTTCCCTCCGGGAATCTTTATTCAACGATCGAGGATTTGTCAGTATTTCTGAAATCAGTTATCTGTGATGAAATCTTCAGCAGCAGGGAAACGATGTCTCTGATGTACACAGATCACTACAGCAGTAAGGCCGATCCTGAACGAATGGGATTGGGATGGAAGACCACGATGTTGCATGGCAGAGAAATAATGGTATGGCACGATGGCGGACCTATGGAAGGCACAGGTGCTCTGGTTGCCATATTACCGGAAAGTAAGATTGGTATTGCATTAATAGCCAATGGAACAAGTTTTTCAGGAAGTGTTTCTGTCCCTTTTGCAATGGAGATTTTTGATCAGATACTGGAAACGGAATCCGATAGCAGTCATCCTCAGTCTGAAGAACCGGAAGAGATTGATGTAAGTACCCAGGTACTGAGTAATTATGAAGGTAACTATACAGCTTTTGGCCAGGTAATGGATGTCAGGATTAAAAAGAATAAACTAAAAGGGAAGATCGGGGGAATCGGACTGGATCTTATTCCTGTAAGTGAAACAAGATTCAGAGTGACGCACTGGATGGATAAGATAGGTCTGACAAAAATAATTAAACCACCGATAGATTTTAAAAAGATTGGAATTGAGTTCTACGGATGTACTTCACCGGATTCAGGTTACATGATTATCAACCTTGACAATATCTCATATGAAATATGTTGCAGATACCCCAAAAACATAAATGTACCTTATAACTGGGATGTTTTGGCCGGTGAGTATCAGATAGCCGAAAGATTGCCGGATAATATGACCGGAAAGCTCACGGACAGATATATCAACATCATAAATGAGGATAATATACTGATTATGTCAGGGATCTACGGACCGATCTTTCCCCTGAATAATAATTATCTGACATTTTCCAGCGGTTCTTTTGCCGGAGAAGTCATAGAATTTAATGCAGAAACCGGAAATCTCATTCATCAAAATGTTGTTTTTATCCCGGCACAGAAAAAGTAAATGCATGAATAATTTTCATTTATTCAGAATTGTTGAGAAAGTAAAAAGCAAGATCTGTCTTCCAGGAAGCCTGATAGTGCTCCTTTTCAATATATCTCCATTATCAGCGCAGATCGGTATCAGGGGAGGACTGAGCGCATCGGATATTGCATTTCTTGATGAGGGACAGTCTCCCTACCTGGGATATGAGGTCGACTTTCTTGAACATAATTTACCGGCTGCAGCCTTCCAGGCAGGAATATTCAGTGCATTCCCTCTCTTTAAGAGACTTGAATTTCAGCCGGAACTGCTTTTAATCAAACAGGGGCTTAATTATAGTAAGAAGTCTATATATGACGACATAACCTATAAGGTAAGAATCTACTATTTAAATGTGCCTGCATTACTGAAGTTTACCCTGTCTCAGAAAGCCAGGTGGCATCCGGCTCTTCTCAGCGGACCATATGCGTCTCTGAAAATACTTGGAACCAAAATTACCAGGTTTGACGGCAGATTGGAGAAAGAGCCCATCTCCAATCTGAGACATACAGATTTTGGTATAATTGCAGGTGTATCTTCCGGATTTGATTTCCCAAAAGGACAAATTACCATCGATTTCCGGTGCAGCTACAGCCTGTTAAATATGATGGACAGGGTTGATGGATATATTCCTTCATATTATGGCCCGAAGAAAGAGTATGCCAGAAATGTATGTATATCACTGACAGCAGGTTTTAGATTCAATAGTATTTGGTCGAACAGAGATAAAGCAATATGATGAAAAACTTATTTAATCTACAACTGATATTTATACTTATCTTATTGAGCAGTTGTGAAAAAGGAGGAAATATTGATGTGGAGTCAGAAATCCTTAAAGAGATGACGACTGCCCGGATTCCCTCTGTTGCAGCTTGTGTTATCAGTAATAATGAAATAGTATGGGAAGGCATTTATGGATTTGCTGATATCTCTGAATCGAGACCGGCCACACGCCAGACTTCATACACCCTGATGTCAGTCTCTAAACTGTTCCTTGCGACAGCAGTTATGCAGTTATGGGAGAAAGGTATGATCAACATTGATGAAGATATAAACCATTACCTGCCTTTTGCGGTAAGGAATCCAAGGTTCCCCGACCATAAAATCACAGCCCGAATGTTGTTAACACATACCTCCAGCCTTGCATGGCCTGTAGATGAAGATGGGATACCAGGTTTTTATTTACTTTTTCAGCATGATGAGGTTCCGCTCATTAGCGAATGGCTTCCTGAATATATACTCCCGGGTGGCTCTTTTTACCGGGCATCAGTATGGAAGGACTTCCCTCCCGGTGAGCAGGAGCTATATTCAAATATAGGAACTTCTTTACTTGCACTGATAGTAGAGAATTTATACGGAGTCGATTATCGTGATTATTGTAAAAGCAACATTTTTGAACCGCTGGAGATGAACAATACCGATTTCAGGCTGGAAGCCCTTAGTGAAGAACTTCTTGCCACACCTTACCTTGATATTGATCACTCACTGACGCAGTTCACCAACCTTGCTTACCCGGCTGCGAGTATTAAGAGCAGTATGGAGGATTTTTCCCATTTTATGATGGCTATTCTTAACAATGGTATATATAACGGGATAAGAATTCTCGAACCCGGCTCTGTCGAAAAGATGTTTGAACTGCACAATCCGGCAACAGGCAGGTCACTGATATGGACAAATTGTCCGGGTGATTGTATTGGTCACAGTGGAACAGGGGATGGCTTCAGTACAAGGGCTGAATGGTATCCCGGAGACAGGAAGGGGTTGCTCATTTTTTCGAATATGCGTAACCAATCAGTATATCCAAAAGGCAGGATATATGAACTTGTGAGATACCAGTTTTCAAAATATTGAATTAGTTTTTCCGGACAGAATTGTTAATGCATACGAACGTTTGAGCGTATAACTTTCGAATGACCATACCCTCATACATTCACTTCACCGGCAAAATTCCACTGTTCGCCGAATAATATGATATAAAGACTATATAAGCAGTAACTTCGCCCTAATATTTTAAAACCAGACTAATGAAAAAGATTTTGCTTTCAGCTTCTGCGCTCCTGTTTGTCGTAACGGTAATGGCACAGGAGAACATAAACCTTAAGATGAACCTGGAGAGAAACAAATTATACCGGTTAAAATCTGTTACCGAGCAGACTGTCACACAGACGGTTAACGGTACACAGCAGAACGTCGAATCGAAAGTGGATTATACGCTCTCCCTGAAAATGCTTGATATGACGCCGGACTTCATGGTCACTGAGGTACGCTTCGACACTCTTGTCACAAATACCAACACTATGGGTAAGACGATCAATATCAATTCGGCTGTTGAAGGTAATTTACAATCATCGGAGACGGGTGATATTATGTCATGTATAATGAACAGGTTAAGCAAGAATGCCCTTTATGTCAAAATGGATTTTACAGGAAAACCTGTTGAGGTTGTGAACGCAAAATTGCTTTCCGACATTATATTAAAGGATACCGCTTCCATAACCCTGACAGAACCCACGGCTTCTGCCATGAAAAAACAGATAGCCGGTACAATCAGCGATAACACCCTGAAAACGATGATCGGCGGTTTTACATGGCACCTACCGGGTAAACAGGTTTCCGTGGGTGATGAGTGGAAGATCAGTGACCAGATAAATTCCGGTGGAATGTTACTCGCCATAACTACCACTCATCATCTGGATGGGATAAGCGGTAATAACGCCAATATAACTGTCGAATCGAGCATCAAGGCAGCAGAAAATGCAGTTCCGATCCAATCAGGCGGAGCCACCGTTACCTATGATAATCTAGCGGGGATGAGCAAATCAAATCTGGTGATTGATATCCGCACAGGGCTGGTAGTTTTGGGAAAAGCCAAAATACGCATTTCGGGAAACCTGAGTATCAGCGCTCCGGGCTTCAGCATGCAGATGCCAATGGATATCAACGGAGAAACTACGGTCACAGCATTAAAGTAATAATACATTTTAAAACATGATTAAGCGGGAAATTTATATTACGATAATATTGCTTTTAACCTCTGTTGCTGTTCAGTCACAGAACCTAAGGGGCAATGTCAGTTATGAAAAAGATAAGACACCTGTGCAGTTTGCTACTGTTGCCCTGCTTCAGATACCTGATTCAGCAATGGTTACCGGAGTCATTACCCTGACTGACGGAGGATATATTCTTGAGAACATTAAGCCGGGCAGCTATTTTGTAAGAGCAAGTTTTGTAGGGTACAGATCTGCAGGGAAGTCTGTTACAGTCAGTGAAGGTGAGAAAGAAATTACTGTCGATACCATCTTCCTGGCAGAAATAACGACTGCCCTGAATGAAGTCATGGTTGTAGGTGAACGTCTTAAGGGCAAGGAAATGGTCGACCGCACAGTTTATTCTGTTCCTGAGGTCGTGGCTAAAACATCGAGCAACGGGTATGACCTTCTCAAGAAAATACCACAGGTCAATGTCGATTTCCAGAACAACATAACCCTTAACGGAAGCAGCAATTTCATAATTCAGGTGGATGGAAGACAGCGCGACAGGGAATTTCTCGCCAGGCTTCTTCCGACTGATATCCAGAGTATTGAGATCATTAGCAATCCGTCAGGTAAATATGAAGGCAATATCGACGGAGTTATAAACATCATCCTGAAAAAAGAAGCCAGGTACGGGGTGAGCGGCAATATCGCAGCCAGCCTCAAGCCGTTCCACAAAGTCACAAGCGCAACACAGGGAAGCATTGATTATTCAGCAGGTAAAGCGACCTTTTATGCAACCGGCACATATATCACGCAGGGCCTTAATATCAGCACGATGAGTGATAACCTGTTCACAGCCATTGATTCGACAACCAGCACCTACGGCGACGGCGGGATAAAAGTCTCCCTGGGATCCGTAAACGGAGGATTCGATTATTATATTAACGACAGGAACAACCTGAGCTTCAATGTCAGTTACAAACCAATAAAACAGGATGTTGACATACCAAACACCACAACCCTTTTTAAAAGCGGGAATCCCCTTAATACGCTTTCATCCCTTACGACCAATAACCTGAAAAGCCATGAGACTGCATTCACACTCTTTTATAAGAGGACATTCAGCAAGCCTATCGAAGAATTTACGGCTGAGTCCAGCTATTACATTTTCAAATCTGTTTCGGGTAGCTATTTCACAAATACACGCTATCCATATGACAGTGATGTGATTCTCGATACTTATTCGAGGTTGGAAGACGATCTTAACGACCGGAATTACTTCTCAACCAAGCTCGATTATATTTATCCTGTCGGATTAAATGCAAAAATTGAAGCCGGGTATCACTTCTATTATCAGCAGATGGCTTACGATTTTACGATTGACAACCAGGCAGAAAGCAATCTGTTTGAATATTCCGAATTCAGGAATTCGGCTTACGGTAGTATTGTCATGAATCTGAAGAAATTCGGATTTCAGGCTTCGCTGAGGGTTGAGAACAGCCATATCGACGCTGACTCTGTAACAAAACCCGACTATTCCTGTTTCCTGCCTTCGGCAAATATCCAGTATAAGTTTTCAGCATCGCACAATCTGAAGCTGACATATAACAGAAGGATTAACCGTCCGGGGATTTATGATATGAATCCATACTGGAAAGTCGGTCAGTCGTACGACATTACGCAGGGTAATCCTGATCTGAGGCCCGATTATCGCGACCGTCTGCAGCTTACATATACATGGAATTTCGGAAGCAACTATTTCTCGCCGTATGTTTATGACGAATACTTTGCCGACAGGGTAAGCAGCCGCTACAGTATAATCCGGTCGCCGATCAACGGTGCACTTACGACAATTGCGAAACCGTTCAACCTGCTCAGCGGTTATGAATACGGAGGCGGTGTAAATGCCATGTTATGGTATGTAAACATCAATGCAAGGATTTATAATGGTCATTACTCTGAGTATACTGAGGGGACGTTTAAAATACCTGCCAGGGATTATTTCTCATACACAATCCAGAGCTATGCATTTGTTAATTTTGACAAGAAAAAAACGACGACAGCATTTCTCTACATGGCTTATAACGGTGTGAATATCAATGCGCAATCGAAGACGTACACACTTCCTCTTTATGGGCTTGGCGGCCAGTGGCAGTTAAAGGACCACTCAATAAGTATATTCTGGCTGCTTCCGTTTGCGAAAGAAATAGATTACCAGAGGATTGAAACCGAGACATCTGCCTATTCTTCGACCAATACAACAGGTATTGACTTTGCAGGTTTTGTTCAGTTCTCTTATTCCTACAGGTTTAACAAGGGCAGGAATGTTAAGAAGCTCGGCCACAAGGTAGAGATAGAGAGCGACAGCAAGGGACAAACGATAGGAAGGTAGTCGTTCTGCTGCACGAGATAACTCTATCCGGATTATGCATCATGAAAAAGATCATTCATTTATCAGACCTGCATATCGGACATGAAGTGTGTGGATCAAGATTTCGTGCTATAATTGACGCTATAATAAAGACAAAACAGCCGGCAAAGAACTATATCATACTGATCACCGGTGATATTGTGGATAACGCCAATCATTATAAGCAGACCGATGAGGCTGTTGGAAACATTGACCTGCTAAGGGAGCATGGATACAGGATCCTGGTTGTTCCGGGCAATCATGACTACGGGAATGGCGCACTTGGGAACAAGAAATTTGTGGGTCTCTTTAAAGAGAAATATTACGGATCGCGGGATATTTCCTATCCTAAACTCGATATTATCGGCAAAACAGCTTTTATCGGTCTCGATTCGACAGCAGAGGAGCTTCACTGGCATGACCGTTTCTTCTCCGAAGGGGAGCTGGGGAAGGAGCAGTTGAAGCGATTGGGAGAAATACTGAAGGATAAGAGGATTGCTGACCGGAAAAAGGTTATTTACCTGCACCATCATCCTTTTGATTTTAAGGCAGGAATGCAGCTGAACGACAACAAGAAATTAAGAAAGATCATCAGCAATAAGGTCGATGCACTTTTATTCGGACATTATCATCGTGATAGTGAATCTGCCGGGAAGGAGTATAATGGGACCTGGGGTATCCCGCGGTGCTATAACGGAGGTTCATCGACCCATAAAAACGGTGATATAGGATTTCAGAGGGTTATTGATTTATCCAGGTCCGATGCCGGGAATGATTATGATGCGGAATTTATTAACAACAGCGCAACGGTTCACTTCGCACTTTGTTGATATTAACCTGAAAATCTGCTGACTTTTATCGTTTTGAACTCCTCTGTCACCTGCCGGAAAGGTTTTTTAAAAGGTGAGACAGCTGGTATTGTCAAGCAGTTCCGCTCTGCAGGGTAAACTTTGCAGCAAGGCAAGCTATTTGAAA
>JADDYF010000134.1 GCA_015712185.1 Bacteroidales bacterium | reverse complement strand
TATCAAATGATTGTTTAGCACACTTTGAAAAAGTGAAGAGAAGCAGTACTACGAACGGCACTACAAGGAGTATTTTATAGTTTGCCAGTGCTCCGGAACGTTTTTTTGTCATCATTATCATTCGTTTTTTTATTAATGTCGGATTGGAAAAGCTGCTGGCAGTACTGAATAATTTTACCCTGAAAACCTGGTTCAGAAGAAGGCTCTGATAGTTATGAACCGGAATACCTGAATTCAGACATTCCTCATCGGCCTGGTATTCATGAACTGCCCTCAGCGACCTGTCATACATATAAATGAATGGATTGAACCATTGCAGTATTTTAATCAGCTCAATAAAGAGAATATCAATAAAATGGTACTGGCTAAGATGTTTCTGCTCATGCTTGATGATCTCCTGCTCATCTTCATAATTCAATCCGGAATCAATAAAGACATGTCCGAAAGCAGAAAATCCGGAGGTTTTACGGTGTTTGAGCCTGATTATTCTTGTTCCGCTGATCCTTTTTTTCCTTATGAGAAGGAGCAGGCTTATTATTTCTGCAAGAAGTTTCAGTCCCAGAAGAAATACTCCTGTCAGATAGACTACGAAAACAATCTGTCTCCAGCCCGGGAAAGAAGTGTTTCCCGTAGCTGCGGATACGGAAGCACCGTCGCCGACAGATAAATCGGTCAGATCCTTCCCGAAGAACTGAATGTTGAGAGGCTGTTCGGTCCTGATTATAACGAAAGGCAGGACAACCGCTGAGATCAATGAGAGGATGATGAAGATCCTGTTGCGACTATACATTGTATCCCTTCCAAGAAAAATAAGGAAGAAGAGATAAAAAACTGCAGTACACAATGCAGCTTTACCGGCATACATTAAGATAGGATTCATTTTTCAGCCTTTTGTTTTTTGACTTCATTTTCCATAATCTTCATGATCTCCTCCATCTCTTTCACGGAGATGCTTTTCTCTTTTGCGAAAAAACTTACCATTTTCTCGAAAGAATTTGAGAAATAGTCATTCACGAAAGTGGACAGGTGGGTTTTCGAATAATCATCCTTTGATACAACCGGAAAATATTCATGTGTCCGTCCATAGGCTTTGTGGTCAACAAATCCCTTGTCCTGAAGGATCCTTACGATTGTGCTTATAGTATTATATGCAGGTTTGGGATCATCAAAATGTTCCAGGATATCCTTCACGAATCCCTTTTTGATCTTCCAGAGAACCTGCATCACCTGTTCTTCTGCGCGGGTGAGTTCTCTCATATTTGTATTATTAATTTTAACTTCTGAGCCGGTTTTTAATACTCTATACAAATATACAACGAAGAATTTAGTTCTGCAACTAAAATCTTAATTATTTTTGGTTTTTTTAATGTATTTTTCAATCTGATTTTCGTCTGATGCGGCTGTCTCATAATATGCACCAGGTTGCTTTCGAAGCTGCAATACTGTATGCTCTACGAGCAAAAGCCGGGTTACAGACTACATATGGATATTTCCAGCCACAATGCTGCCTGCTCCGGCAGCAATCTGGTATTATGAAGTGCCAATCCTGCATATTCTTTCAGAATTACTGTTTAGTTACAGCTATTGCTGAATAACGAAAAAGTAGTACTTTTATCTTGAGGTAGTGCAGAAGTCTGTCTGTTTGAGAATAATGTGAATATTAAACTATGAAGATTGGTATTGTCAGGGAGAATCTCAGGATTGCTGTAAGGGCGATCAAATCGAACAGGGTCAGGACGATTCTTACTATTTGTATTATTGCCTTCGGTATAATGGCGCTTGTCGGAATTCTCACAGCAATAGATGCCATAAAGGTCTCTCTCACCAGCCAGTTTACAATGATGGGAGCCAACTCATTCACCATCACTTCACGGGGGATGAATGTACAGATCGGCGAAAACAGGTACCGTGCAAGAAATTATTCGCGGATTTCCTTTCGTGAGGCATCCGAATTTAAAACCAGGTTTACAGAGGCAGCAAATGTCTCAATTTCTTTTAACGCATCGGGACTGGCGACTGTTAAATATGAATCAGAAGAGACTAATCCTAATGTCTCACTGACAGGCGTGGATGAGAACTACCTGTTCGTTTCCGGATATGAAATCGAAACCGGCAGAAATTTCAGTGCCGATGAGGTTCAGATGACCCGCCATTATGTCCTGCTGGGTGCGGATGTAGCCGGAGATCTTTTCCCCACAGGACTTAATCCTGTCGACAAAGAGGTGACAGTGGCAGGTCTGAAACTAAGGGTAATAGGTGTATTGAAAAGCAAAGGATCAAGCGCACTCAGCAGTGATAATGTATGTTTTATGCCGGTTACTACCGCACGGCAGTATTTCTCCCAGCCGAATATGACCTTCAGCATCACAGTTATGCCGGTAAATCCTGCAAATCTCGATGTAATGGCAGGTGAGGCTGAGGCAATCTTCAGGATCGTACGAAATCTTGATCCGAAGGATGAATCGGATTTCAATATTTCCAAAAGCGACAGTATTGTCAACCTGCTTATTAAGAATATAAGGTATGTTACTCTGGCAGCAACCCTGATCGGGATCATCACGCTCTTCGGTGCTGCTGTCGGACTGATGAACATAATGCTGGTTTCAGTTACCGAAAGGACAAGGGAGATAGGTATAAGAAAGGCAACAGGAGCTAAACCAAGAACTATAAAATATCAGTTCCTGTTTGAATCCATACTTATAGGGCAGCTTGGAGGATTGCTGGGTATAATTCTCGGAATTCTGATAGGGAACCTTGTCTCCTCTTTGCTTAAGTCGAGTTTTATTATTCCCTGGGTATGGGTGGTTATGGGTGTTTTTGTTTGTTTGATAGTCGGAGTGGTATCGGGGTATGCCCCGGCTATGAAAGCCGCAAATATTGATCCTATTGAAGCTTTAAGGTATGAATAAATATAATGCATATGGAAAAATTCGTCATTCAGGAAGAGCTTAAAAACTGTCCGGGTATTGTATATTTTACCCATTCCAATAAGCTCGAAATAATTGGCAGGTCTATCCCTGAAAATCCCGAAGTCATATACAAAAAGCTTGATGACTGGATAACACACCATTTTGAGAGGAGCAGGGAGCTCAATGTAAGCATTCAGCTTGAGTACATAAACAGCGGATCCTCAAAATACATGTATGAGATTCTCAAACGGCTGACAGGTTTTGGCCGTTCGGGTAATGTTGTAAAGATGAAGTGGCTTTATGAAGAGGATGATGAGGCAATGCTTGAGCTTGGTGAACATTACCGCGATACCGCAGGAATTCCTCTTGAAGTCGAAATGGTAGTATAACTGATGATATTAATTAAAACAAACAGGGGCATTTCATGAAACACCCCTGCTATTGTTATTCGTGGTTGAAATACTTATCTGGCAACAAGGGGTATCAGATCAACAACCCTGCAGGAGTATCCCCACTCGTTATCATACCATGAAAGTACCTTGATCATTTTTCCGTTGACCATTGTACTCAGTGAGTCGAAGATCGAAGAAGCTGTCGTATGGATAACATCAGCAGAAACAATCGGATCCTCAGTATATTCCAGAATTCCTTTCATAGGACCTTCAGCTGCCTTCTTCATTGCTTCATTGATCTCTTCTTTTGTAGCCTCTTTTTTAAGTATAGCAACGAAATCAACCAGCGAGCCGGTCGGTGTAGGAACTCTTACTGAAATTCCGTCAAGCTTGCCTTTCAGTTCAGGGATCACCTTGCCTACGGATTTAGCAGCACCTGTTGTTGTCGGTATCTGCGACAGAGCAGCTGATCTTGCACGCCTGAGGTCGGAGTGCGGCAGGTCGAGTATCCTCTGGTCGTTTGTATAGGAGTGAATTGTAGTCATATAACCAACCTCGATCCCGAAGCTGTCATTAAGAACCTTGGCAACAGGTGCAAGGCAGTTGGTTGTGCAGGATGCATTTGATACACACTGGTGTTCAGGTTTCAGATCCTGCTCATTTACCCCGAGAACAATCATGGCATCGATAGTATCCTTTGCAGGCACACAAAGGATAACTTTTTTTGCACCATTCTTCAGATGATCGCCATAACCACCTTTCGGACTCTCTTTTGATGTGAAGATACCGGTTGATTCAACAACAACATCAGGCTTTTCCTTCCATGGAATATTAGCCGGGACTTTTTCAGCGCTCACTTTTACCTTTAATCCGTTGACAATTATATTTTCACTGTCGAATGTTACTCCCGGAAATCTTCCCTGGGTCGAATCATATTTCAGCAAATGGGCAAGTGTTTTTGTATCGGTGATATCATTAATGCCAATTATCTCAATATCCTTGCGTTCAAGTGCAATTTTAAAAACATTGCGCCCAATTCTGCCAAATCCGTTAATGCCTACTTTAATTTTTGACATACCTGTACTATTTATTAATTAGTTAATAATTCAGAACTGTCAAAAATAATATTTTCCGGAATACTGGCAAAAAAAGAGAAAGAAGAACTTTTATTCAATTCTTCTCCTGAAGAGGTTCTTTAATTTTGATGACTCGGGATTAAGCGGGTCGACAATAATCCCAAACCTGTAACTTACAAATAATGAAAAAAATATTGCCTTATTTTTCTCGATTGCCATGATGGGAATCCGCTTGGGAAAGGCATTTACCTGTGCACCTACTTCAATGGCATGGATCATCTTATCCTCCTTGCTGTATTCGAAGTTGAATCCTCCTTTGGCATACAGACCGGGAAGGGCTTTTGTCTCTGACAGTCCTTTTGTAAACGGAGCTCTGCTGTATATATCCCCAGGCTGGTGAATCGACACCTCAAACTTCTCTTCCTTGATCTGGGCTTCATAAAGAGATATCGGATAGAGCACCCTGTAATAGATAGGTTTATACAGGGCGATCACCGGTCCGCCTGAAAAAAAGTACCTGATGGCAATTCCTCCGAGATCTGCCTTCTGAAATAATTCATGCTGGTGACCCATTCCACCCCTCAGGAATGCAACGGAGTTCAGTTTTCCAAACACAAAAGTGCCGGTATTTGTGTAATATGGATTTGAGAGCTTATATTCCTTCGGGTGTTTAAGTGTCCCTGCGTCTATTTCGAACAGACGTTTATTAAGAAAGTCAATTCGTTTTGCTTCGCGGTATCCAAATCCGATACCGTCAGAATTGACAAGAATGGCAAATGACCTTTCGTTTCGGAAAAATACCTTCTGCTGCTCATCTAATTCCCCCTGCGCATTTATTAAGCCTGCACCGTACAAAACCATAACAACAATTATAAGCAGCTTTTTCATTTCAATGCTTACCTGAAAACGGGGATAAAATCAACGGGACTAATTTCAGCCTACCTGCTCAGCCTGCTCAGGCTCCGCCTTGCTGTAAGCCGGGCATACTTCCCTGTTACAGGAACTGATTACCATGGCAGCTACAAACATAACAACAAGTATGAGAGCAATCTTTTTCATAAAGAGATTATTTAATTAAGTACAAAAGTAAATATTTCATTTTAAAAGCAATCTTTATGCCAAAACAACAGATTAAACCGATAATTGTCAAACAGTCCTCATCAGAATACTGTAACAAATAAAAACAATAAATGGTTAAAATATTGTATGTTAAACGGTAATTTTGATCAAATATTTGATTTATTTGATATGTTTTTCTGTTTTTTGACGCAAATTACCTTACTGATAGACTGATAAAGATTCTCACAGGATGGAATAAGCCTATCCATCCGGCAACTATTCCGGGATATTTTTGTTATTCAGGCAGTATTATAATCAGATATGAAGAAAATAGCAAAAAATATAATTTTCACAATCCTCTTTATTACAATTATGAATAACGGATCATATTCGCAGGAGAAACTGCCGCTGAACATTCTGAGCAGGACTGAATCGGCTGTTATAGAAAAAAAAGGTACAGAAATCCCTTTTACAGGTAAATACACTTCTTTCAAAGGGGAAGGGACATACATATGCAAAAAATGTGGTGCTGCCTTGTATCATTCGACCGACAAGTTTGAGTCAGATTGCGGGTGGCCCAGCTTTGACGCTGAGATCAAAGGTGCAGTTGACAGGTATCCTGATCCTGATGGGATGAGAACCGAGATAGTATGTCATTCATGCAGAGCACATCTTGGACATGTTTTCACGGGCGAGAGGTTTACCCCGAAAAATATCCGGCATTGTGTTAATTCGATATCACTTGATTTTGTCCCGGCCAGGCTGGAAGAGGGAAGATACGGTACGGCTATTTTTGCGGGAGGATGCTTCTGGGGTGTTGAATATTATCTGCAGAAGACTCCCGGCGTAATCTCAGTGACCTCGGGATATACTGGAGGCCATGTCAGGAACCCTTCATACAAGCAGGTATGTACGGGAACTACCGGACATGCTGAAGCGGTGAAAGTGATTTTTGATCCCGACAAGACAACGTACGAGAAGATCCTCAGGCTCTTTCTGGAGATACACGATCCGACCCAGGTCGGCAGGCAGGGCCCTGATATCGGTGATCAGTACCGGTCGGAGATTTTTTATCTGAATGATGAACAGCGAATGGCAGCGGAGAAGAACCTTGCGATACTGAAGAGCAAAGGCTTTAAAATAGCGACTGCAGTTACAATGGCATCTGAATTCTATGAGGCCGAAGAGTATCACCAGGATTATTATTTCAATAACGGCAAATTACCCTATTGCCATGCTTATGTAAAAAGGTTCTGACAAACGAAAGCGGTCCCGAATAAAAATATTCAGGAATTTTTATCGGCAAGTCTTGCAAACAATTAACTTTAGCAAGTTTTTTGATTTGCCAGGAATCACATGAAATATAAAGATACTCGCAGAACGACTTCTGTTGGCCGCAGGACAAAAGTCTGGTTCTTTATTCTCGGTCTTTTTGTTTGCCTCATTGTGCTTATATCCGGTAAAAAGGTGATGAAGATCACTTCATCGAATAACTACTGCATTTCGTGTCATATACATCCTTCATCAGACAGGACGTGGAAGCTGTCAACCCATTACAATAACCAGTCGGGACAGCTGGTGCATTGCGTGGAGTGTCATCTTCCGCCGGAAGGACAGGGATACCTGTTTGCAAAGGTCAGGCACGGCCTGAAAGATGCTTACGGATATTATTTCAGGGACAGCGCAAAGATTGACTGGGAGAAGAAGAACCTTCTTGAAAGCGCCAAAGGATTTGTTTATGAAGAATCATGCCTGAAGTGCCACCAGAACCTGTTTCCGGTTACTCTGTCCGTCGACGGAGGCAACGCCCACCTTTTTTACACTACCAGTAACGATCCACTCAATTGTATAAACTGCCATCTGAATGTAGGACATTTTGATAAGAATGCTCTCCTTCATGCCCACGATACTAATTTTGGTGTTACTGTCACATCAAAGGAACCGCCATTCACAGAACCGGCTATAGTAACACGGTTCGAAGATTTCACGGAAAGGATACCGGGAACGACGGTTTCTTTTGATATGGTGGCATTACCCGGGGGAACATTTAATATGGGAAGTCCTGAAAGTGAGGCATTGAGGGATCCCGATGAAGGGCCTGTAAGAGAGGTGACTGTGTCGGGATTCTGGATTGGCAGGACTGAGGTTACATGGGATGAGTACTTGGCATTTTTCAGGGCGACGGGCTCACAGGGCAGGACTGAAGGCCAGACAGTGACCGGCAGCAAGACAGATGCAATCAGCGGCGCCACTCCTCCTTGGGGTGCACCTGACCAGGGGTGGGGAAAAGGATCACGGCCGGCTATTACAATGTCGTGGCATGCTGCCACGGTCTATTGCCAGTGGCTGTCGAAAGTAACAGGGAAGAAATATCGTCTTCCGACCGAGGCGGAGTGGGAATATGCCTGCAGGGGAGGCACCCGAACACCATACTTCTTTGAAGGTAATCCCAAAAAGCTAAGCTCACAGGGATTTCTTAAAAAGTTGTTGGGACCGGATACTGCAAATATTGCCTCATGGGTTATTTACAACAGGAACAGTGAATCAAAAACCGAAGAACCGTCGGCTGTGCGCGGGAATCCTTTCGGACTGAAAAACCTGCCCGGAAACGTTGCTGAGTTCTGTTCTGATTTCTATTCTGCCGGCTACTATAAGGCAGATTCAATAAGGATAAATCCGTGTGGACCGGAAAGCGGACAGGAGCATGTTATCAGGGGAGGTTCATTCAAAAGTGATGCAAAGGATGTCAGAAGCGCTGCGCGTGATTTTACAAAAACCAGGGCATGGCTGGTCACCGATCCGCAGATGCCGAAAAGCATTTGGTGGTATTCCGACTGTATTGATGTGGGATTCAGGGTGGTATGTGAGGCGGATAGTTCGGTGGGGAAATAGGTTGAAGAAGGTTGAAGAAGGTTGAGAAAGTTGAAAAAGTTGAAGAAGTTGAAAAACCTCCTTCGCTTAAGCTACGGAGGTCGAAGGTTGAAATAAGTTGAAATAGTTTGAACAATGGTTGGAATTAACAGAAGAAAATTCATTGGGAAGGCTGCCCTGGCCGGCATAGGCATGGCCGGTGCAGGTGCATTAGTTTCCGCATGTAAGAGAAAGCCTGAAAATCAGGAGCTTGGCCTTCCACCCATACTGAATGGCGCCCCCGGAGGGAAAAAGCTGAGGGCAGGGCTTGTAGGATCCGGTGCGAGAGGGACCGGAGCAGCAATCAATTTTATAAGTGCAACGCAGAATCCGGGTGATCTTGAAATAATCGGACTGGCTGATGTGTTCCAGGATAAGATTGACGCCTGCCGTGAAAGGTTTGCTTCTTTCAATCTGCCGATCCCTGCCGAAAATTGCTTTGCTGGTTTTGACGGCTATAAAAAACTGATGGCGTTGCCTGATCTGGATGTTGTCCTGCTGGCAACACCGCCACAATTCCGTCCCGATCATTTCCTTGAAGCTGTGACAAGGAATAAGCATGTATTCATGGAGAAACCTGTGGCAGTCGACTCCGCAGGTATCAGGTCAATCATTACTTCTGCAAGGAAAGCCGAAGCTATCGGATTGAATGTTGTTACAGGAACCCAGAGACGCCACCAGGAGGATTATATCGAAACATATAAGCAGGTAAAGAACGGCGCTATCGGGACTATTACTTCCGCAAAGGCATACTGGAACCAGGATCATGTCTGGTTCAGGGAGCGAGAACCGGGATGGGACGACATGGAGTATATGATACGTAACTGGAATAATTTCTGCTGGCTTTGCGGTGACCATATCCTTGACACACATGTACATAATATCGACGTAATCAACTGGTTTATCGGGAGGCATCCCGAAAGAGCGATAGGTTATGGCGGGCGGCACAGGAGAGTAACCGGCGACCAGTATGACTTTTTCAGTATAGATTTTGACTTCGGAAACGGTGTGAGTTCACACAGCATGTGCCGCCAGATCGACAGCTGTGCTAACGGAACCGGCGAGCTTATTATGGGTACTGAAGGATATACCAACTGTCAGAATACCATCTGGGATCTGAAGGGAAACATTAAATGGCGGTTCGGGTATCCGAAAGATGAGAACGGTAATTCAATGGAAACAACCCTGATCCCTTCATACGTCCAGGAACATATGCACCTGGTACATGCCATCAGAACGGGTAATTATGTGAATGAAGCCGAACAGACAGCTCTGTCGACCCTGACGGCTATAATGGGAAGGACAGCAGCATATACAGGTCGTGCAATAACCTGGGACGAGATCTTCAAATCGGATATAGACCTTGGTCCTGCTAAAATTGAATTCGGCCCGGTTAATATGGTATTTGAAACCCCGGTTCCGGGAACTCCTGTTATCACTACGGTAAAACCGTCCTATCAGGGACAAATAATTTAAACACTATGTCAAAAAGAACTTCCAGAAGAGAATTTGTGAAACATTCTGCGGCGGCAGCTGCAGGGATTTTTGTAGTTCCCCATATTGTACCATCCTCTGTGCTGGGAATGGGAACCGGCATGGCGCCTTCTGACCGGGTAGTTATGGGTGCAATAGGCACAGGATCGCAGGGGATGTCGAATATGAGAGATTTCCTGGAACTGGGAAAGGCTGTTCAGTTTGTCGCCGTCTGTGATGTTGATGCTGTCAACCTTAAGAGGGCTAAAGATACTGTCGATGCTGCAAACAAGAACACCGACTGCCGGACCTATGGAGACTTCCGTGAATTCCTTGAAAAGGAAAAACTCGATGCAGTATCAATCGCCCTGCCAGACCACTGGCACGGGATCATTTATACCGAGGCAGTAAATAAAAAGCTTCATGTCTATGGTGAGAAACCGATTTGCCGGACCATAAAAGACGGTCAGACTATAGTTGCGGCTGTTAAAAAGAATAATGTGATATGGCAGACAGGAAGCTGGCAACGTTCCCTGCCTAATTTCCACAGGGGTGCAGAACTTGCAATAAACGGCAGGGCAGGTAAGATCAGTTATATAGAGGTTGGACTGCCTGACGGTGGAAGAGGTATAGGTACACCTCCGGTAAAGGAAATTCCGCCTGAGCTGAACTGGGAGATGTGGCTCGGGCCTGCTCCGAAGGTTCCATACCGTGGCGTGTCGCACTGGAACTGGCGCTGGATCCTCGATTATTCAGGTGGACAGCTGACTGACTGGGCAGGTCATCATATTGATATAGCAAACTGGGGCGCCGGTCTTGAACATACCGGGCCGGTTGAAATTTCCGGCACAGGTGTTTACCCCCCCGAAGGTATTTACAATGCACCTGTTGAATATGATTTCACGTGCAAATATGCAAACGGCATTGAGATGCGGGTGGCCAATGCGTCAAGGCTGAAACTGGGGATGGGAACCACCTGGCATGGCGATAAAGGATGGATCCATACAGACAGGGGGAACAGGCTTTCGGCCTCTGATCCGAAAATACTTGAAGAAGTTATTGGTGACAATGAGGTTCATCTTTATAAAAGTGATCACCACTGGCAGAACTTTATTGATTGTATACATTCAGGCAACCAGGCTATAGCACCTGTAGATGTTGCATACAGGGCTGTTTCGGTGGCACTTCTGGGAGAGATTGCCATGACCACAGGAGAGACGATTCGCTGGGACCCTGATAAGCAAGAGATAATCGGCAATCCCCGGGCCAGCAGGTTGTTGAGCAGACCCTACTGCCAACCATGGACATTACCAACAATTTAAATGCAAAGAGATGAAAAAACAATATCTGAGTTTATTTTTAGCCGTGTTGCTCATTACTCTCTTTTCTTCATGCAGAAAAGATACGATTAAAACATTACTGATCACAGGTCAGAGTGAAAATAGCGGGCAGGCAAGTTCGGAAATCATCAGGCAGATACTCGATGAGACCGGGATGTTCTCTCTGACCGTTATTGCTGCACCCGGAGAAGGTGAAAATATGTCGGGTTTTAAGCCGGCCTTCCCGAAGTATGAGCTGATTGTCCTGAATTATGGCGGCGGAGCCTGGCCTGAAGAGATAAATGCCGCTCTTACCGGTTATGTGAATAACGGCGGTGGAGTTGTTGTATGCAACCCGAAGAGTGATCCTCTTTCAGGCGTTCCTGATAATATGACCAAATCAGAAAGACACGATTTTGAAATACGGACAGTCGTTACAGATCATCCTGTCACAGCAGGATTGCCTTCAAGATGGTTTCATCCCGGCGATGAAATTACTCATGGTATTGATGCTTCAGGAGAAGATGTGCAAATCCTGGCAACCGCTTTGTCAGATACTGCATTCCGCGGTTCAGGAAGGCGTGAGCCGGTTCTGGTTGCCAGAAATTACGGCAACGGCAGGATATTCACTACATTGCTGGGTTCACCTGATGACCCGGATAATGCTGCAATGCATTGTGCGGGTTTCATTGTCACCCTGCAGAGAGGTGCTGAATGGGCAGCTACAGGTGCGGTGACTCAGGAGGTACCGTTTGATTTTCCGACTGCTGCAGGAACTGTCCTGAGACCTGATATCAAAGCAACAGATTATGAAACTGCATTCGCAAATATCGGCAGCTATGATATTCCAAAAAGCACCAGATACTTTACCTGGCTACAGAGCCAGATACGCAAGGCGGCCGGGGATGAAGTAGCCCTTCTGAAGCTGGAAAAGGGAATGGTAAACATCCTGGAAGACGGGAAGGCAACTGTTGAAGCCAAGAAACTCATATTACGGGAGCTGAGCTGGATGGGAACGGATTACAGCCTTCCGGCAATTAAAGCTCTTGAAGGTGTGGCCGAACTAAAGGATGATGTGAGATTTGCTGAGGAAAGACTGCAAATATCAAATTAACTGATTAATCCCCATCCATACCTTCCCCCACGGGGGAAGGTGTTGTCAGGCAACAGGTTAGAGTCCCTCTCCCCTGGGAGAGGGATTCAGGGTGAGGGTTAATCAAAGGATTAAGATAAAGATAAATCACATGTTTTCCCTGGTGATCCCCATATTCAACGAGGAAAAGCTGATCGATGAGCTTTTAAAAAGGACATTGTCATCAGTAGAATCGTTTATTCAGGATTATGAATTAATCTTCGTAGACGACGGAAGCACGGATCAAAGCCTTGATAAGCTGCTGAAGTGGCAGAAGGGAAACAACAGGATCAAAATATTGTCCCTTTCGAAGAACTTTGGGCACCAGGCTGCATACACAGCGGGACTTGAATTTGCAAAGGGTGATATTGTTGCAATGATGGATGGCGACCTGCAGGATCCACCGGAACTGCTTGGCGAGATGTACCGGAAAATAACCTCCGAAGGTTGTGATATTGTTAGCGGGAAAAAGACCGGCAGGAGAGGATACAGGAGCCGAAATTTTTATTCAGTGCTGTTCCATCTTTTTTTCAAGAACATTGCTGACATACGGAAAATGGAGAATTACGGCAATTACTCAATGATGAAAAGAATTGCCGTGGATGCAATGCTGTCGATGAAAGAAAAAGTCCGTTATCTGCCGGGTCTGAGGACTTTTATCGGCTTCAGGCATTCAAGCGTGAAATATATCAGGGAGGGAAGGTTCAGCGGGAGTCCAAAGATGAGCTTCCGACAGCTTTTTATACTTGCCTCTGATGCTATATTCTCTTTCTCAAAGTTTCCTATAAGGTTGTGTCTTATCCTTGGAACAATAGGTACCCTGGTTTTCCTTTGTGCAGGCATATATGTCCTGATCGCCAGGGCAACAGGATTAGCTATTCCCGGCTGGTCATCAATTTTGTTAAGCATATATTTCCTGGGTTCAATACAGCTCATATTCCTGGGGATATTAGGGGAATATATCTACAGAAACTATAAAGAATCTCAGAACAGACCGGTTTATTTTGTAAGGAAAGTCTATGACGGGAGTCCTGAAAAATGATGAAGGAGAAAGCATTAAAATATTTCTTTTATATCAGTTCAGTATTCCTTCTAATTATAATGCTCTTCCTCAGCAGAAATGCCGGAATATCCTGCGATGAAGTCCTTCATTACCAACAATCTGTTGCGGTTTATAATTATTTTGCGTCTCACGGGCAGGACCAGTCTGCCCTCAATACTCCTGAAAGTCACCTCAAATATTATGGACAGTCGTATGATAATATTGTTACGGGCATCACAAAATCGCTTGATATTAAAAATGTCTATGGTTTCAGGCATTTAATGAGTTCTCTTGCCGGGTGGCTGACAATTTTTATTGCTGCACTGTTTGCGATATGGTTGTCGGGTTACAGAACAGCGATCCTGGTGCTTTTGCTTTTTGCAGTTTCGCCAACATACATGGGCCATGCACAAAACAATCTGAAAGATGTGCCATTTGCCCTGGGGTATATTTTAAGTGTGTTTTTTACGATTAAAATCCTGTCCGGCAGAGACAAACTCTCATTCACCGATATTTTAATACTTATAGCAGGAATAGCTCTTGCAATAAGCATAAGGGCAGGAGGGTTGATACTTATATGTTACCTCCTGTTTTTCTATCTGGTATTTATTATTACTGATTTTTTAAGGGAGAAGCGAATTGACCTTGCAGGAAATTGCAGAATGCTGGTAATCATTGCATTAACCGGTTGTTCTGCATGGATCCTTAGCATCCTGTTATGGCCTTATGCTTTGCAGTCACCTCTGAAAAATGTTCTTGTATCGTACAATGTAATGGCTCATTTCCCCTCGACCTTCAGGCAGATTTTTGAGGGAAATATGGAATGGTCGGATTTTATGCCCTGGTATTATCTTGTCAAATCGATGGGGATTACATTCCCTCTTTTAGTACTTGTTGGTATAGCAATTTTCATGGTTTTTTCAAAGCAAATCTATAAGTCGGGGAAAGCTATTATCTATGGACTATTGGTCTTCACTATTTTGTTCCCTGTCCTGTTTGTGATTTTAATAAAATCAAATATTTACAGTTCCTGGCGTCAGTTCCTGTTCATTTATCCGGGTATAATCATCCTGGCTGCAGCTGGTTTTAATTACCTGTTCGATTTTATAAAGAAAGGTACTTACAGGATGATTGTCGTTACAGTATTTCTGGTTCTGTCGATACATCCGGTAAGCTTCATGATCAGGAACCGTAGTTATTACTATCTGTATTATAACCAGCTGGTTGGCGGGCTGAAAGGTGCTTATGGCAATTATGAGACTGACTATTATTATTTGAGTCAGACTGAAGCTTCAGAATGGCTGACAGGATACCTGGAAAGAAAAAAAGTTGAAATCCCTTTAAAAGTTGCCGCGACTTTTTCGGTTCAGTGGCAGTTTCGCGAACATCCCGAGATAGAAACTTCATATATTCGGTTTGAAGAGCGAAGCCAGGCTGACTGGGATTATGCTATTACCGTTAACAGGTACATTTCACCCTTCAAGTTGAAAAACAATCGGTGGCCACCCGATAATGCAATACATGTTGTTTATGCCGATCAAATACCCATATGTGCCGTGCTTGAAAGGAAGACTAAAGCAGATTATATTGGTTATCAGGCTCTTCAAGCAGGAAAACCTGATGAAGCAATAAATCACTTTCAAACCGCACTGGAAGAAGGTGATGAGGATGAAATGATTTTTTATAATTTTGCACGGGCATTGTACAGCACCGGGCATCACGAAAAGGCAGATTCTGTGCTGAGAAAAGGGCTGGAAATGAATCCGGAATCGGAGCCTGTGCTGATGTATCTGGGCAATATTGCTAAAGCTCAGAAAAGATCAGATGATGCTGCAGGATATTACAGAAGACTGATAGGCGTAAACCGGAAATATTTCGAGGCTTATGTTGAATTATCAGAGTTAGTTGCAACGAGGGACCTGCAGCAGGCCAGAAAGTTGTTGAGAACATGCCTAACAATGAATCCGGAGTACGGACCAGCTATTGCTGCACTTGCAGAAACATACAGGGCTGCTGATCCGGATATCGCAAAGAAATATGATGAACTATTAGAGAAAATTGAAAATAAATCTGTTGTAAAATGAAAAAAACATTTCTGATTATCTCACTTGCTTCAGTTCTTATATTGTGTGGATCGTCACTTTCTTCAGCACAGGAACAACCGAAACCAAAGAAGGATACGGTTAATATTGACACTGATGCCAAACCGAAATTCTACTATGCTGTAGAAGATGAAAAGAAAGAAGGCGATGAATCTGGTAAAAGTCCTGCAATATTGATAGCAATCATTGCAGGAGCCATTTTGGTAGCCGGCGGAATTGTCTACTTACTGCTGAGAAAGAAAAAATAGATAGCATATGTGGTCACCCGCCTGATTTATGGATAGTATAAAAGTATCAACAGCCCAGTTTGAGAACAGGAGCGGAGATAAAAGCTATAACTTATCCAGGATAGAAGCTCTGGCTGAGAAAGCTGCCATTCAGGGTTCACAGTTAATTGCATTCCACGAATGTTCTGTTACAGGTTACACTTTTGCCAGGCACTTGTCAAAGGAACAGATGACTGATATTGCCGAAATTATACCTGAAGGGAAATCGGTCAGAAAACTGATTGAGATTGCCGGGAAAATCAATATTGTCATTCTCGCAGGACTTTTTGAAAAAGACAGGAAGGGGAAACTATACAAAACCTATATATGTGTCGGGAAAGACGGACTGATTGCCAGGTTCAGAAAGTTACATCCTTTCGTTAACCAGTGGCTTACTCCTGGCGACTCTTATTGTGTTTTCGATCTTTACGGCTGGAAATGCGGTATACTTATCTGTTATGATAATAATATAATTGAGAACGTAAGAGCAACTACCATGCTGGGTGCTGATATCATATTCATGCCGCATGTGACCATGTGCACACCTTCAACGCGTCCGGGTGCAGGCTTCGTGGATCCTGAATTATGGAAGAACAGGGAGTCAGATCCAACATCATTAAGAATAGAATTTGACGGTCTTAAAGGCCGCGAATGGCTGTTAAAATGGCTGCCATCGAGAGCTTATGACAATGGTATATATGTATTATTTTCCAATACCATAGGTATGGACGATGATCAGCTTAAGAACGGCTGTTCGATGATAATCGATCCTTTCGGTGATATAATTGCAGAATGCCGGACGCTGGGCGACGATATTGCAACAGCACTCCTGACACCGGAAAAGATTACCAACTCCGGCGGACGACGATACATGAATGCGAGAAGGCCTGAGTTATACAGGGATATAATCGGTCAATCCCATAAACCTGTGCAAAAAGTAATCTGGCTGCAGAATGACAAAAAAAAGAGCAGGAAGCGATGAGCTCCATGCTCTTATGATCAACCGGTATTCATATCACTTTTCCAGGGTATTGATTACTCTACCCGAAGTAAGTATTACACGAGTATCTTTCTGCAATATTCCACACATTTCCTGACCTCGGCAACAGCATCAGATCCCTGAGGAATATTGTATTCCAGCTCTATGTCGACATTAATTGGCCATTTATTCTTCTTTAAAAGCAGAAGTATATCCGCAACTGGTGTTTCTCCTTTTCCCCACTCCATGTTAGTATTTGGAGGTGTACCTTTCGGCCCTGTCTTGTCCTTAATGTGGATGCTGCTTATCCTGTCATGAAGTTTTTCTATAATTCCATTCGGATGAAGACCTGTAGCTCCGAAATAGTGTCCTGCATCAAAATTCAGCATATTGTTGGGCGACATTTCAAGGAATTTCTCGAAAGTCCAGCCTTCCTGGCCAGGCTGCATGTGCTGGTGGAGGATAACCTTCATACCATATTTCTGGGCGAAAGGTCCGAGTTTTTTTGCTGAAACGTCTCCGATCTCAGTACTTACGCCTTTTGCACCCATAGCTTTTGCTGCCCTGAATGAATAGTCGATCTCCTCATCAGACCAGTTTTCGGGTGAGAACTTGGCAATATGGATCTTCACACCTGCTTTGTTGTACATCTTGCGCAGTTCCTCAAACCTGGTCATAGGTACAGTTGCACGCCATTTTTTCTGGGCATCAGCAATACCTTTCGTTGCTTCCTTATATGCAGCTCTCTGTTCCTCGGTTGCGTCGCGGGCCGGCCTTGGAGGTCCCTGAGGTATGCCGGCGAACAACTCAGCAGTATTACTCATCAGCTCTATAGAACTGATCCCGGAATCGATGCAATACTTCAGTGTGTCCTCTGCTGTCGGTGACATACTGCGCCAGCTATAGGTGATTGCACCAATCTGAACTCCTCCGAATCTGGAGTTTGGCTTTTTAGTCTTTGTTTTAGCTGACTGCATTCCGGAAACAGCACTGAAAGGCACAATTGCGAGAGCTGCTCCTGCAGTCATTTCCAGAAACTTTCTTCTGGAAACCTGATTTTCAGATTTGCTCATATTTCTCATTTTTTGATTTTTTTTACCAGTGAATATTAAGTTCTTTATTCTTTATAGTTCAAATTTTTACCCATGTATTCCCCTTTGTGTTGGAGTTGACAACTGCATGGATGAATTTCATACCTCTCACGCCATCATGGACGGTAGGAAATTCTGCCGGATTGAATTTCTGCTTTCTTATCGATTTTGCCGCACCTTTATAAATATTTGCCAGAGCCTCATAAATACCTTCCGGGTGTCCTGACGGCATCGTATGACCCTCTTCTGCAAGCTTACCGTTGTAGGTATGGGCAGGTTTATAAACCTTAATTGGTTCAGAATCACTGAACATATACAGGTAGTTGGGATTTTCCTGACCCCACCTCAGGCTTGCCTTTGATCCGTAAACCGAGATCGTGATGTCATTTTCGAGGCCGCCGCAGACCTGGCTTGCCCTGATGACTCCTTTTAGTTTCTTGCTGAACCGGAGCAGGACCGTACCATCGAGGTCGAGCTTTATGCCATCCTTCACAGAATTAAGATCGGAGAGGATTTCCTTTACCTCAAGGCCTGTTGTATACTCAATCAGATTAAAGGCATGAACGCCTATATCACCCATACAGCTGCTTGCTCCTGCATGCTTAGGATCGAGTCTCCAAACCCCGGTTATCCTGGTTCCCCCGCCATGGATAATTGCATTTATCCAGCCTTGGTAATACTGGGCATCAATCCGCTGGATAGTGCCGAGAACTCCCTTTGCTATCAGATCCCTCATCTGACGGACCATAGGATATCCGGTATAAGTGTGGGTCAGCGCAAAAGTCAGTTTATTTTTAGCGACAAGTCTTTCAAGCTCCAGTGCCTCCTTCACAGTGATTGTCATTGGTTTTTCACAAACAAGGTGAAAACCGTTGTTCAGGAATTTCTTTGCGAAAGGAAAGTGGAGTGCGTTTGGCGTTACTATAGCGATAACCTCCATCCGCTCTTTTGCAGGCATGGCAAGCTCTGCTTTAATAAGAGCATCTACGCTTTTATAGCAGCGGTCCAGGCTGATTCCTTCCATCACGGCAAATTCTTTGCTCTTTTCATAATCAACGTCGAAGACACCTCCCACAAGCTCATAATCGTTGCATATCCGTGATGCGCGGCGGTGGGCATCGCCAATGAATGCCCCGATACCGCCTCCAATCATTCCCATTTTAATTTTTTTCATGATGTTGTCAGTTTTATAAGTTGGATCATTTTGTTTTCCTGAAATGGAGGAAGGCGAAGAAAATAATCAGAGCGGCAGGAACTATAGCCACATATCGTAATGTATGGGCGCCGCCTGTAATCTGTGCCTGAGCCCATGTTGCAGCCTCCTGTGTACCGGCCGCAGCTGTTTTCAGCACGTCTAATACCTGTCCGGCAGGAATTGCGGCGGCAGTCTGGGCATCAAATATTGCACCGAGGGCCGGTTGTGCAATGGCCCCTCCCAGGAAGCCAATGCCTCCCATGATTGCCAGACCGAGTGCACCGCTCTGAGGAATATTCTCAGAAACGAACCCAAGCATCGTTGGCCAAAAAAATGCTATACCTAGGGCAAAAATACCTGCAGATGTAAAAACAAGTACTGCCCCGGTTGTATAACCCATCATGAGCAATCCCACAAAAGCCAGGATAGCCGAGAATAATAAAATTACCGTTGATTTTGTATTGTGAACGAATGTACCTCCGAACTGCCGGGCCAATGCCATGATTCCTGATATCCAGACAAGGAGAAGGATCGGATTATCCGAAACGTTTGCCAGGAGCGCTGCAATCCATTGATTTGTGCCAAGCTCGGTTGCAGCCGTCAGTATCATACAGAATGCCATAAACAAGAACAACGGGCTTATACAGGCTCTCAGCATGTCCTTGTATGAGAATCCCGATGTTACTCTTTCCGTCTCAGGGAATTTCTTATTAAGGAACATATATCCATAGATCAGGGTTGGGATGAGCATTATCCCCATTGCCCACCGCCAGTTAGTCAGTCCGATATTGCTAAACAAATAAACAACCAGTCCGCCAATCACTATCCCTGTCGGGAACCATGCATGGAACCGGTTCAGGCGTCGCGTCTTTTCATCGGTATACATGCTTGTTATTAACGGATTACAGGCAGCTTCAACACTGCCGTTAGCGATTCCCACGAACAGGGTGGATATAAACAGGGTCCAGAACCCGGTAGCAAGAATAGTCATTACGATACCGATGACATGACATATAAAGGCAATAGCAATGATCCGGCCCAGTCCGATTATATCGACCAGCGGCCCGCCAAACACCATTGCCAGGGTAAAGCCCCAGAAAGCAGTACCGACAATCCATCCCACCTGTGTATTTGTCAGATTGAATTCACCTGCCCAGATTCCTTCCACAAAGGAGCCCCGGGTAGCAAAAGCCAGCGCAGTTACAACCAATGCAACGCAACTTGCATTAAAGAGCTGTGTTTTTTTTATCGATGTATCCATGTAATAGTTGATTAAGTTCCGGAGTATTAGTTAAAACGTTCTGAATTTATTTTTCAAATGCAGAGTCAAAAGCAATACCTGAAGGAGCAAAGTCAACAGCTCTGACAAACTCACATGCTTCTCTGGCTCCATGTTCGCGGTCCATCCCGCTGTCTTCCCATTCCACCGACAGAGGGCCTTTATAACCGATGCGGTTAAGTGCCCTGATAATTTCCTCGAAATCTATATTACCTCGTCCGAGGCTCCTGAAGTCCCAGTATCGTCCTTTTGTACCAAATTCGGTATGTCCTCCGAAAACGCCGGCTTCACAGGGGACATCTGACCAGCCGACATCTTTCATATGAACATGGAAGATCCTGTCGTGGAAGGTATGTATGAACTTTACATAGTCAACACCCTGGTATCCAAAATGTGAAGGATCGTAATTGAATCCGAATGAAGGATGGTTATTGACAGCCATCAGTGCTCTCTGTGCAGAGGCTATATCGAAAGCTATTTCAGTCGGATGTACCTCCAGGGCATATCGGATCCCCAGCTTTTTATAAGCATCGAGGATTGGCTTCCATCGTTTAGCAAATTCTTTAAATCCATCGTCAATCATTTTAGAAGGAACCGGTGGAAATGAATAAACAAGATGCCATATAGGACTTCCTGTGAATCCGTTAACAACGGATACACCAAGCCGTTTTGCAGCCTCCCCGGTCTTTATGACCTCTTCGGCAGCCCGCTTACGGACTCCCTCAGGTTTGCCATCACCCCAGACATAATCAGGGAGAATTCCCTTATGCCTCTCATCTATCTGATCTGCAACAGCCTGCCCAACCAGGTGCGTTGATATTGAAAAGATCTTAAGTCCGTATTTGTCAAGCAATTTCCGTTTTGATCTGCAGTATGCATCGGTTGCTTTGTTTACCTCAAAATGATCACCCCAGCATGCCAGTTCCAACCCGTCATATCCGAACGATTTGGCTTTCTGGCATACCTTTTCCAGCGGCAGATCTGCCCACTGGCCTGTGAATAGTGTTACTGGACGGCTCATAATTCGTATTTTAGATCAGGTTGTTAAAGAAATATTTTTGTTTTGAACAAAAGGTACTAGGTCCTTGGTACTCGGTCCTCGGTCCTCGGTTATTGTAAGTCGCGCAAAACTGTTGACGATGACCAGCCACCGGGTGCCGGGCGCCGGGAACCGCTTAATTACAACTCTCTCACCCAGATATTCCTGAATGCTACGGGATTACCATGGTCCTGGAGCTGAAGGCTGCCAGGGCCGTGAGTTTTAATGAAAACCTCGGGAATTCTTGTGTAATCGGTCGGACCGCTCAGACTTACATTATTCTGTACCAAAACCCCATTGTGCAAAACTGTTATCCTTGGTGGAGTAAAATAGGTGACAGAATCCTTATTGAAAGTAGGAGCGGTGTAAATAATATCATAGGATTGCCATACACCAGGCCCTCTGCTTGAATTTACCAGCGGGGGAAACTGCTTGTAGATACTGGCAGCCTGACCATGGCGGTATGTTCGGTTATTATAACTATCGAGAATCTGAACTTCAAAACGCTCCTGCAGAAATACACCGCTGTTTCCCCTTCCCTGGCTTTCACCTGTCACTTCCGAAGGAGTTTTCCATTCAATATGCAGCTGTATGCTCCCAAACTTGCGTTTAGTCTGTATAAAACCTGCTCCCCTGACGCTGATCATGGTTCCGTCCTTCACGATCCATTTTGAAGGATTACCCCGGGTATCTTCCCATTCTTTGCTGATATCTGTTCCGTCAAACAAAACAATTGCATCTGACGGCGGTTCACTATCTGTCGCACCGGGTGTTATGATACTGACTTCGGGATCAAAAACTTCCAGCATCCCTGCTACCATGCGGGCAGGATCAACGGGCTTTTTTGTCTGCTGGGTCTGGGGAGGTTGCTGTTTTTGCTGAGTCGGCTGTGTCTGCTGTTCCTGTTGTGCCAGGGAACTGAGAGAAATTGCCGGCAGAAGCAGGACGATACTGTAAAACATCTTCTTCATTTTTGTTCTTTTTAGGTTTTAAATAAATGTTCGTCTTTAATTTCTTTAAGTTTTTGTAAAACAAGGTTAATCAATTCTTACGGAAAAATCAACTTAATTCTGCCTGTTGTTATAAAAAAACTCATGGAGGAAATTCCTTCCCCTTCAATGCTTCATTAATTACCGGTTTACAGTCGCGGCACTCTGCCGGGAGTCCATGGTGCACCAATGGCATCAAGTTGTTTTTCAAGCGTTTGGAGGTCTTCACCAGCTTTTATAACCCTTGTATGGACTGGCGGAAACTCCGACTTCAAAATTGTCAGCTGATCTTTCGCAATTTGTGATATATTACCGCTCAGGCTGTAACTGGTTATTGCAATTTCGTTAAGCCTGTCGGAAAGAGGAAC
>JADDYF010000091.1 GCA_015712185.1 Bacteroidales bacterium | reverse complement strand
AGGTGCTTAATTAAACTTGCCGGGGATTATACCAATTGTTAAAGATAGAACGTTAATAGAAGATACATACGATTACCTGTGCGTTTTTGGCTTTTATCCGTATTAATGATTCTGCCATTTTCCCTGATGGCACAGCTGACCGCTCCCGGATCGAATGCGGTAAGATCTGCATCATATTCACCATATTATCCGATCTTTTTCTACTGCAATATAACAGGAGCCGAGAGAGGGAAACTCACCGCGACAAGCCCGTCGGGGACTGGACCATTCAGCTTCGCATGGTACCGGTGGAATGATGCCACGAACAGCTTCAGCATATCGGTGAAATCGGAATCGGGTGTAATGACCTCCTCTATTGAGACCCTTACCGAGGGAGGATATAAAGTGGATATAGACAGTGCAGGATTTTATGATACAAGCCTTGTGGGCTGGATCTTTTTTGACAGACCACCGACCGCAACGGCGAAGCTACAGCAACAGCTGTGCGACAGAATTGCCCTGAACGGTGATACTGCAGCTGCAATACACAGCTTTACATATAAAAATGTCAATAACGGAACGCCGCTTTCAATTGAGAATGAGATAACGTTTTTATGGTCTTCATCACCACCCTCATTTATACCGGTACCGGATTTTTTCATTGATCCTATAATCACCAACAAGCCTCCGCCGGACAGGGAATACAGGCTGCCGCTGGAGGATGTAACCTATAAATTCCAGGTTTTCAGCCTTGGATGCACCAGCGAAGCGACATTCCCGTACGAATCGATACATGTAAAAGCCGATTTTACAGCCGACCCCGCCGATGGAGAGGCTCCGCTCGAAGTCAGCTTTACTAATAATTCGGTCAGAGGGTCGGTTTTTAAATGGGAATTTGGTGATGATTCTGTTTCAAATGTACAGGATCCAATGCCGCATATTTATTACAAGCCCGGCGAATATTCTGTATTGCTGACAATTGAAAGCGACCTTCATTGTATTGATTCATTGAGGTTCAATAAAATCAACGTTGACCCGTCAGCATTGAAGATCCCCAATGTCTTCACTCCTGACGGTGACGGTTATAACGACATGTTTATGGTCGAGGCAAGGTCGCTTAGGTTTATCAACATGGAGATTTTCAGCCGGTCGGGAATAAAAGTATATAGTTTTTATGGTGAGGGAGAACTCCTGAAAGAGTGGACCGGATGGGATGGCAATATCAATAACTCGTCAATAAAAGCCACTCCGGGCGTATATTTCTATATAATCCGTGCCTACGGCTGGGACGATATCAAATATGACAGCAAGGAGTACAGGGGATTTGTATATCTGTACAGGTAACGGTCTGATGGTCTAAGGGTCTGATGGTCTGATGGTCTGATGGTCTGAGGGTCTGATGGTCTGAATAACCGTTGTACCACTGCACCATTCTATATCAACAATTCTCCCCTGATTATGGTTCGGGCCTGTCCTGAGATTTCCACCCTGCTGCCTTTCAATGCGGCCTTCAGTATCCCCCCTCTTTTTGAGACCTGATGTGACATAAATTCTTTTCGTCCGGTTTTGCCGTGCCAGAACGGAACAAGCACACATTGAGCGGATCCGGTAACAGGATCTTCATCAATTCCAAGAGCAGGGGCAAAACACCGTACGCAGAAATCATACTGAGGATCATCTGAAGGAGCTGTAACAATAAGATCTCCGTAGTCAGAATTTCTCATAATCCTGAAATCGGGTTTCAGGTCCCGTACCTCCGTCTCATTTTTTAAAAGTGCAAAACTCCATCCGTGACCTGTTCGGAGAAGTTCCACGGGTCTGATACCGATGAGTTTTTCAATCCCGGCAGGTATTGTAACCGTCTCGAGCGGGAATGACGGGAAATCCATGGTAATCCAGTTACCGTCTGTCCGGGCAGGAAGCTTACCCGATTTTGAATTAAAGGTAATTGTCTCATTTTTGTCGGTAATGCCTGTTTCATATATTATATGAGCTGACGACAGTGTTGCATGACCGCAGAGGGGAATCTCTGTTTCGGGTGTAAAGAATCGGATCTGATATTCCTTTCCTGAGGGCGTTACAAAGGCGGTCTCCGAAAGGTTCATTTCAGCGGCAATATTCTGCATCAATTCTTCAGGTATTTCTTCAGCAATTATGCAGACACCTGCGGGATTTCCTTTGAAAGGCTGGCCGGTAAATGCGTCGACCTGGTGTATAACTGTTGTGTGTGACATGGTGGTTAATGAATTAAATGGTCTGATGGTCTGATGGTCTGATGGTCTAAGGGTCTAAGGGTCCAGGGGTCCGGGGGTCCGGAGACAGGCGAAACCATTAAAGAGTCACACCGTTGTACCTATGTACCCTTGTATCCTTGTACCTTTATACCATAGATGCTATTCACCGGTAAATTTCGGGTTTTTACTGAATTTTTCCGGATTCCGGCTATGAAAACTTTGTAAACTGAAAAAGTTTTTACATTTTTGCTGCGTTTTATTTAATCTATGGATTACAGGGAGAGAATAATAGAAGCAGCGGCAAAAATGTTCCGGACTTATGGAATACGTGCTGCAACCATGGATATGCTTGCAAGCCAGATGGGTATATCGAAAAGAACAATATATGAAGTGTTCAGGGATAAAGATGAACTGCTTCACGGAGTACTCAAATGGATGAAGATCAGGCAAGGTGAAACAATGACAAAAATCCTCGGTGAATCGGAGAATGTGATTCAGGCGATTTTCAGGATGCTTGAACTGATGAGGGATCATTTTCAGAATATGAGTCCGGCCTTTCATATGGATATGAGGCGTTATCATAATGACCTTATCATCAATCTGGGTGAGACGAATGAGCTGCCCTATTACAGCACTAATAGTGAAATAATCAGGCGGGGAATTAAAGAGGGGATCTTCAGGAAGGAAATCGATGTTGAAATAACCAATAAGTGTATTGTTGAGGTAGCAAGGATCTCGAATGATCCTGAACTGTTCCCCCCTGAGGATTTTTTAAGAAAGGACGTTATAAGGAATGTTTATCTGAATTATCTCAGGGGTATTTCCACACAGAAAGGTCTTGATCTGATTGACTACTATGATAAAAAACAAGCTTGACTCTAAAAACACTACTTAAACAGAAAATGAAAAACCTGATGATATGAAAAACAGATTACTATTGTTATCAGCAATCACTTTACTTCTGACCTCGGGAGTAGCATCAGCTCAGGAAACCAGTGAACTGAAACTATCGCTTAAGGAAGCACAGGATTTTGCAATACAGAACAATAAGATGGTGATATCGGCAAAGCTTGACGTACAGGCTTCGAGGGCTGCATTATGGGAAACAATCTCCATGGGATTACCCCAGATCTCGTCAAGTGCAGGTATAACAGATAACCTCAAGCAGATGGTATTCCTTATCCCGGATTTTTTCGGCGGACATCCCGAAAACAAGATTCCGATTACCATGGGATCGCAATACAACGCTTCTCTCGGTTTGCAGGGCACTGTGCTGTTATTCAATGCTCCTTATTTCATTGGAATTGAAACGGCAAAGCTTGGAAGAAAACTGGCAGAGACAAATGCCCAGAGCACTGAACTGGATATCCGTGAAGCTGTTGCATCGGCATATTACCTGATACTGGTTTCGGAAGAATCACAGAGTATCCTTGAAGGCAACCTTACAAACCTGAAAGAAACCCTGAAGTCAACGAGGGCAATGTTCAAAGTGGGAATGGCTGAGGAAACGGATGTAGACCAGATGGTTTCCAATGTTACGATGGTAGAAAATTCACAGTCGTCGCTTGAAAGGACAATCGAACTTAATTACAACATGCTGAGGTTTCAGCTTGGTGTAGGATCTGAAGCAAAAATTACTCTTACAGAGACATTGGAAGATCTTACAAAACTGATCAATGTTGAAACACTCCTTTCACAGGATTTTAATTATGTGAATAATCCCGGATATCAGCTTGTTGAAGGGCAGGAGAGGATGTCTGCACTCAACCTGAGAACACAGAAAGCATCCGTACTTCCGACTCTTTCGGGAGTAATTTCAACTAACAAAACCGGGATGGGTGATAAATTGTCGGAAATCAGCTGGTATAACAGTTCCCTTGTGGCTCTTCAATTGTCGATTCCGATAGTTGCCAGCGGCCAGAGGTATGCTAAAATCAAGAGAGCTCAGATAAACCTCGAGAAGGCAAAGACAGCCAGGGAGATGGTCAGCGATCAGCTCATGCTCCAGGAGAGGCAGCTCAGGTACAACCTGGTAAATGCCAATATACAGTACAGGAGCCAGAAAGACAACGTAGAGGTCTCAAAAAGAGTGTATGCCAGCATGGAGAACAAATTCAGGCAGGGTATGGCGTCGAGTCTGGAGCTAACACAGGCCAACTCACTCTATCTCCAGGCGGAGAATAACTATGTTTCTGCCCTGATGAACCTTCT
>JADDYF010000077.1 GCA_015712185.1 Bacteroidales bacterium | reverse complement strand
CAGCCTCCATTGCTCACCGCCACTGTCACCAAAACCGATATTTTATGTTCTGGTATAAATACAGGAACCATAACTGCTGCAGGTTCAGGGGGTTCTGCACCATATACATATAGTCTTGATGGCAGTCCTTTCAGTACTTTAGGTTCTTTTACAGGATTGGCTGCAGGATCCCATGCGCTCATTGTCAGAGATGCCAATATGTGTACATTCCCACAGAACATAACTATTCTGCAACCAACGATACTGACTGGTTCAGCGGCTGTTACTTCAGCGATCCCATGTAGCGGCGGCATTGCAACCGTAACTCTGACAGGCAGCGGCGGTTCTGCTCCGCTGTCATATACCTTTAACGGTGTGACCAATCTGACAGGCATATTCAGCGGTATACCTGCAGGAAGCGGATATTTGTGGAGCATTACAGATGCTAATAATTGCGGACCCGTTACTGGTACCCTAAATGTGATGCAGTCTCAGGCAATCACAGGTTCAGCCTCAGTAACATCTGCAATCCTATGTAGCGGTGGCACTGCAACAGTTACAGTTACAGGATCAGGTGGCGTTGCACCTCTGTTCTATACTTTCAACGGAATGTCGAACGGTACAGGTATTTTCAGCGGAATACCTGCAGGAACTTCATATATCTGGAGTATTACCGATATCAATGGCTGCGGGCCGTTAACAGGGACTCTTGATGTAGCAGAACCTTCAGTAATAACAGGATCTGCATCAGTAACGGCACCTGTTCTGTGTAATGGTGGTACTGCAACAATTACAATAACCGGAGGAGGTGGTACTCCTCCCTTATCTTATACATTCAACGGAGTCACCAACTCGACAGGGATCTTCAGCGGCATACCGGCAGGGACCGGCTATATATGGAGCATCACCGATATAAACAACTGCGGGTCGTTAAGTGATATTCTTGATGTGACAGAACCTGTGCAGATAACAGGCTCCGCGGCAGTCACTGCACCAGTCTTATGTGCAGGCGGCACAGCAACGGTCACCGTTACAGCAAGCGGTGGTACGCTTCCCTTATCCTATACATTCAACGGTGTGACGAATGCAACAGGTATCTTCGGCGGGATTGTTGCCGGAACTCATGCCTGGAGTGTAACTGATGTAAATTTGTGTACCCCTGCAACAGGCACCCTCGATGTAACTGAGTCCGGAGCTTTGACAGGCACGATAACTGCACAAACCAATGTTTCAACGTATGGTGGAAATGACGGAAGTGTTACTGTTGCGGGTTCAGGAGGGACCCCTCCATATCAGTACAGGCTTGGAAGCGGTCCTTACCAGCCTGCCGGCACCTTTACCTCGCTGACCGCGGGATCCTATATTGTTACTGTGCAGGATAATAATCTTTGCACCTTTGATGTGCCAGTGACAATTACCCAGCCACCGGGACCGTTGACTGGAGCAATAGTATCACAATCCGAAGCTCTTTGCTTTGGCGGCAATACAGGTAGTGTTACTGTCACAGGTATAGAGGGGGTATTACCATATGAATACAGACTGAATGGCGGTCCCTGGCAGTCTTCAGGAACCTTCGGATCGCTGGTTGCGGGCCCTTACACAATAACAATACGGGATGCAATAATGGATACATATACCGTTCCGGTGACAATTATTGAGCCACCGGAGCTTACAGTGAGCACTACTCAGGTTGACGTCTTGTGCTTCGGTTCAGCAACGGGAAGCGCAACCGCTGTGCCTTCCGGAGGTGTGGAACCATATACCTGGTCATGGAATACACTACCGGTTCAGACGACAGCTACAGCGACAGGTCTGTCGGCAGCGACATACACTGTTACTGTGACGGATGCAAATGGTTGCACCACAAATGCCAGTGTAACAATAACACAGCCGGCCGGATCAATGGTTATTACCATGATGCAGGTTAATATTACGTGTTCAGGCTCATCGGATGGAAGTGCTGATGCTGCTGTAACCGGAGGTACTGCACCTTATACATTTTCATGGGACACATCACCTGTTCAGACCACTCCTGGAATCTCGGATCTTGCAGCTGGCACATATACAGTTACTATAACAGATTTTATAGGATGTACGAAAACAGGCACGGTCACAATTACTGAACCACAGCCTCTGTCCCTGGAGGGAGTTCCAGGTAATGCAAAATGTCCTGATTCTAACGAGGGAACTATTGATCTGACAATTACCGGAGGAACATCTCCATATACCGTTATCTGGTCGGATGGCAATACAAACGCCGGCAGGACCGGATTGCTGCCGGGAACATACAGCGTGGTTGTTACTGATCAGAACGGATGTGCAGCCTCGCTCGATGTTACAGTCGGTTTTGATGGTACATTCGAATGTGTATCATTCCCGAAAGTCATTACACCAAATGGTGACGGAAAGAATGATACATGGATTATAAAGAATATCGATCTCTATCCTGATGCCGAAATCAGGATATTCACAAGGTGGGGCAAACTGATATTCCGCACAAAAAATCCGCTGGCGAATCCATGGGATGGTACCTTTGACAATGGTACAAAGGTGCCCACTGATTCTTACCATTATATCTTATATCTGAACGACGGTTCCGAACCAAGATCAGGTGTAATAAGTGTAATAAGGTAGAAACCGGTAAAATGATGATAAACGATATGAGATATTTCAAAAGTATATTATCAGTAATTTTCCTGTGCCTGTACACTGGAATAACTCAGGCACAGCAGTTTCCCCTGTACAGCCAGTACATAATGAACGGATTCCTGATCAATCCGTCATTTGCCGGCCACGACGGGTATACTACCATTAACATCACTGCAAGGGAGCAGTGGGTTGGTATGGGTCAGGCGCCAAGCACATATGCAGCAAGTTTTCAGACACGAATTCTGCGAAACAGCTATATTCAGAAATCCACTTCAGTAAGACGTAAGATTGTACGGCCTACAAAGGGAGGTAATGTAGGATTGGGCGGGTATGTATTCAACGACAGAAATGGAATAATGCGACGGACAGGATTGCAGTTTGCATATGCATACCACATTGCAATAGGAGAAACAGAAGGAACATCAAATAATCTTGCATTTGGCCTGGCAGCTACACTTTATCAGTATGCTGTTGATCTTAATGGTGAGCTTTATCTGCATGATATCGACGACGAATTCCTGAATAATTATGACAGGTCCGTATTTATCCCGGATTTTAATTTCGGTGCCAGTTATACTACCAGAAAGTTCTATGCCGGATTCGCAATGACAAATATCCTGAGAGGATCACTGCTTTTTGCAGATAACTCCGACTCAAGGAGAACCGAGCTCGGGCATTATTTCCTGACCGGAGGGCTTAAAATACCGATCAATCCAAACTGGACTATTGAACCATCGGCATTGGTAAAATCATCTGATGCCTTCTTTAAATCTATCCAGATGGACCTTACATCGAGAGTATATTTCAAGGAAGATTACTGGGCGGGTCTCTCATGGAGGACAGACGATGCTGTTATTGTGATGCTTGGACTGAAATACGACAGGTTCTACTTTGCTTATGCATTCGATTTTACGCTGACAGATATAAGGAAGCAGAGCCTGGGAACCCATGAACTGACCCTTGTGGCCAAGTTCGGGGAAAGCGCAAGAAGATATCGCTGGATAAACGCATATTGACAGATTCGCTTTTATTATAATATGTCGGAAGGTATCGCAGCCAGGCTGACGTGTACTCTGCTGCTTTTATTAATTATTTGTAATGGGTATCCTCAGGATGCGGAATCACAGCCTGTCAGGATTATGTTTTATAATGTTGAGAACTTTTTTGACATATTCGACGATACATTGACCGGAGATGATGATTTTCTTCCTGATGGTGTGATGAGGTGGGGCGTCACAAGGTATAACAGGAAGCTGGGTACTTTATATAAGACAATAATAGCGGCAGGTGAATGGGAACCACCTTCAGTCGTTGCTTTATGTGAAATTGAGAACAGGAAGGTTCTCGAGGATCTTTTATTCAGAACATACCTGTCGAAATATGACTACTCAATTATACACAACGACTCTCCCGACCCGAGAGGAATAGATGTCTGCCTGATTTACAGGAAAGATATTGTAAAGATCACAGGTTACCGGTATCTTAAACCGGCCCGTACTGCCGGTAGTGATTTTAGTACAAGGAGTATCCTGATGGTAAAATGTATTATCGGAGATGAAATGGTTCACCTTTTTGTCAATCACTGGCCGTCCAGAAGGGGAGGGATACTGGCTGCAGAAGACCAGCGAAAGGAAATAGCGGGGATGGTCAAACAGTCTGCGGATTCAATCGCAGCGGCGGATTCGGGAAATGCAAAAATCATAATCGTGGGTGACTTTAATGCAACTCCTGGTGATCCGGTTATGAGGATATTGACAGAAGTTAATGGTCACGGAGCATTTCTGATAAATCTTTCTGAGCAAGCTGACCGTGAGCAGGGAACATATCGCTATATGGGCATGTGGGAAATGATTGATCAGGTCATTGTTTCGCAGCCTTTGCTGGATTCTGAAACAGGATTGTATACTGACGGGAGAATGTTCAGAGTCTTTAAACCCGGATTTCTGCTCGGGAAAGATCCTAAATATCCGGGATTGAGTCCTCTGCCGACATATCGCGGATACCGGTATCTGGGAGGATTCAGTGATCATCTTCCGGTTCTGCTCGATCTGGGTGTCAGGCTCACCGTCCCGAAGGAGTGAGTCCGAGCTCTTTACCCTTTTCAAGCATTATTTTCCTGGCTGCCTTGTACTCATTAGGTATGATTCCGTCGAGGATAGCTTCTCTTATTGCATTCTTGATAATTCCAACCTCTCTGCCAGGTTTTATTCCGAATGTCTTAATTATCTCACAGCCGTCAACAGGGGGCTGAAAGTTTCTTACCTCATCTTTTTCCTCGATCTCTCTCAGCTTCTCCCTCACATATCTGAAGTTTTCGAGGTGCCTGGTTTTTTTTGCTTCATTCTTGGATGTTATATCAGCCTCACAAAGAAGCATCAGGTCGTCGATATCATCGCCTGCTTCGAAAAGGAGCCTTCTGATGGCTGAGTCGGTGACCTCTTCCTGAGAAAGGGCTATGGGTCTCAGATGGAGATCAATCAGTTTCTGAACATATTTCATTTTATCGTTCAGGGGAAGCTTCATCTTTCTGAATATGTCGGGGATCATTTTTGATCCTATATATTCATGTCCGTGGAACGACCAGCCTGACTCAGGGGAATACTTTTTTGTCACTGGCTTGGCTATATCGTGAAGCAGGGCAGCCCATCTGAGCCAGATGTTATCCGTTCTTTTGCTTATGTTGTCAAGAACTTTTATTGAATGATGGAAATTGTCTTTATGCGCCTTTCCTTCTTTCTTGTCAACACCCCTCAGATTGTCGAGTTCAGGGAAGATTATCCTCAGGAGTCCTGCTTGCTCGAGGAGGACAAAACCCCTTGAGGGTATTTCGCACATTATAATCTTATTAAGCTCGGTGATTATCCTCTCAGCCGATACTATTCTTATCCGTTCAACATTCTCAGCTATCGACCTGAATGTTTTATCTTCAATATGGAAATTAAGCTGTGTTGCAAACCTTATGGCACGCAGCATTCTCAGGGGATCATCCGAAAATGTCTTCCCGGGTTCGAGCGGTGTACGGATTAACCTGTTCCTGAGATCAGCTATGCCCCCGAAAGGATCGAGAAATTCGCCGAGATCCCCGGCGTTGAGGCTGATAGCAAGTGCATTAATCGTAAAATCACGTCTTTTCTGATCATCTTCGAGTGTACCATTTTCCACCGCCGGTTTTCTCGAACCTCTCCTGTACGATTCTTTCCTGGCCCCAACAAACTCGATATCATAATCTTCGTACCTGAACATGGCGGTACCAAAATTTCTGAATATTGTTACTTTTATCTTCGGATTTAACCTCTTTGCCGTCTTCCTGGCTATATCGATACCGCTCCCGATAACTACAATATCTATGTCTTTATCGGCATGATCTCTTTTCAGCAGACAATCCCTAACCCAGCCCCCTATTACGTAGGCCTTTACATTTTCACCGGTTACTACCTCTGAAAGGACTTTAAAGATCTTGTCAGTAAGACATATATTCATATATAGATATGAGAATTTGTTATTTCGTCATGACAAAGTTACAATTTGCAGGTAAATTTTTGTAAATTGAATCGATTGTTATATATGGCACAAAGCTTGACGGGTGTGAACAAGAACAACTGAAGGTTGTTAGAAGAGAAAAAATATATGATAGAGCATTTAACAAAGGAGACTTTTCTGAGTAAGGTATTCAATTACGAAAAGAACAGGGAGTGGAAGTTTGAAGGCACAAAACCCTGTATTATTGACTTCTATGCGGACTGGTGCGGCCCATGCAAAATGGTGGCGCCAGTACTGGAAGATCTTGCGGAAGATTATGACGGTAAAATAGATGTCTATAAAGTCAATACAGAAGAAGAGCAGGAGCTTGCAGCAGCCTTTGGGATAAGAAGCATCCCTTCATTTCTTTTCATTCCGGCTGTTGGTCAGCCTCAGATGGCAATGGGTGCCCTCCCAAAGGAAACCTTTGTTAAAGCTTTCAAGGATGTCCTTGGTGTAGAGAAATGAGTTGTTCATCAAAAAACCGGATTTTGTTATTAAATATCTGGTAAAAATTGAAACATTCCGATATTAAAAACGTTTAATTTATGAAGGTAGTAACAGAAGGTTACATGAGTTTTTTCATGGATTTAGGTTTAGGGTAGTAAAGCATCCCGCGGAATCTCTGCGGGATTCTTTTTATACAAGGTCCTTGAATATGTTGTTTATCTCTTCCTCTGTGGACCGTAGCTTCTTCTGACACTGTCTTATCAGCTCGGCGGCTCTTTTTACCTCAATAGATAACCTGTCAACATCAAGGACTCCGCTCTCGATATTTCCCAGTATCTTTTCAATCTCTTTTACTGCATCAGTAAATGAAAATTCTTTTTTTGCCATAGCATATAGATTTTATTTGTTAAGGATTTCACAGACCGGCCTGATAAGTAAAATCGTACCTGATGTACCTTTCCGTGAAGTCCGTCTGGTCTGCTGAGAATAATCAGACTTTATTCCTGATCACTCTGCTTTTTATTCTGCCGTCGCTGAATGTTGTATCAATAATATCATTCTCATTTACCAATCCCGAGCTCTTTATTATTCTCCCGTTCATTGAAGTTATAGTATAGCCTCTTTTCAGGACATTCTCAGGATTTAGTATTTTGAGCGAGCTGGCAAATACATTCAGTTTTATGTCAGTGCTGTTTATCGAGTTAGAAGTATAACTGATAAGATTCTGCTTTAATTGTTTAAATGTAACCTGGTTCCTTTCCAGTACCGATCGTGTTGCTGATATGAGCCTCGATTTGTTGTAGGCTGGAATAAGGGCAGCTTTCCCTATAATCTCTTTTCCGGTATTGGTTATTTCTATCAATCTGCCGGAAAGTTCCTCCTTTATATCGGAAATCATCATTCTCGCGACCGGAATCAGCTTTAGCCGGCATGTTTCAATGCGTGTCCTGTTCACCTCGATTATTTTTCCCGAGAGGGTGGTAATTGCGGAACTCATATCAACCAGGCGATTCTCTGTGGCAGCAATATGTTCGATAAGGTAATCTGCCACAGCTGTCGGGGTTTTGAGCGACTCAAACGCGACCATATCGGTTACTGAAAGATCCTTTTCATGTCCGATGCCTGTTAGTACAGGCAGAGGGAATTGTGTAATATGATAGGCAATGTTGTAGTTGTCAAACCAGCTGAGATCGGTTTGAGAACCTCCCCCACGGATTATGACCACAACATCAAACAAATCATTGTATCCTGCTATCCTGTCGAGAGACCTGATGACACTCTTTTCTGTATCGGTTCCCTGCATGATAGTCTCGAACAGGGCAGTATAAAAAATATATCTGTAACTGTTGCCTGCTATATGAGAAAGAAAGTCGGAATAGCCGGCAGCACTGCGTGAAGATACAATTGCTATTTTCTGTGGCACCAACGGAAAATCGAGCTCCTTATTCATGTTAAAGACTCCCTCATCCTCAAGCCGTTTGATGATCTGCTGCCGTTTCAGTGCCATCTCTCCGAGCGTGAATGAAGGGTCTATATCTGAAATTACAAGACTTAATCCGTACAGTTCATGGTAATCGATCCTTACTCTAATCAGGATTTTAAGACCCTGCCTGAGCGATTGGCCGGTCATATTCTCAAACAACGGTCTGAGGAATCTGTATCGGTTATTCCAGATAATCGCTTTGGCCCGTGCCCTCACGTTCTTTTCATCAGGGTTTTTCTCGATCAGTTCAAGATAACAATGCCCGGCAAAGTTTTCCCTGATCTCCGAGATCTCAGCTATCACCCAGTACGTATCTGGCAGGGTTATATACAGGGAATCCCTGATTAACAACTGCAGTTCCGTCAGTGATAGCTTTTCAGTCATACTCACCTGTCTGTTTTAATTACTTTGATAACTCTTGTCCCGTGTTCGGTTATAAGTCTTAAGAAATACATACCCTGTTCCCTGTTATTTAGTTCTGTCAGTCTCAGTACACGACCTGCATATTCCTTATATTCCCGTCTGAAGATCTTTACACCCGTAAGGGAAAACAGCTCAGTTACAAGGTGACCGGGTTCCTGCCTGAAGGTTATTTCTAAATTACCATGAGTTGGATTAGGTCCTGCAATGCAGATCTCATCAGGAGTGCTTACACGCATGTCCTGTAATTTCTTCAGCGCTTTTGTCATGTCGGGTATACCAAAGCCGTATAGGGAATCGGGAGATTGATATCTGTCGGAAGAATAATGCAGGGCATCGATTACCTCAATGTTTGTTGCTTTTGTAACTGCCTGCATAAGGCATGCCGCCATACCGCTTAAAACAGGGCAGGAAAAGGATGTCCCGTTCGATCTGGCTAATGAAGCGGGATTGGTTTGAACAGTCACGCTGACACCCATTGTGGTATTATCAGGCTTCACCCCGCCGTCTGCCGAGGGCCCGGCTGATGAGAAAACGGAAATGATATTGTTACCGTCGACTGCTCCTACTGCCACAACACTGTCACCATCAGATGGTGCAATAATTCTTTTCCATTCTTTATTCCTTTCATTCCCGGCGCTGTTAACGACAAGGATACCTTTTGAGGCTGCTATATCGGCGGCACGGGTGACAAAAGCGCTGTTGCCGTCCATATCAGAGAACTTATAGTCGAAGGAAGGGTCATCAAAATTGAAATATCCTAGCGACGAGGATATTATATCAGCGCCGCAGCTGTCTGCATATTCAGCACCGCTGACCCAGAAGTCTTCCTCAACCGGAAATTCACTTGTTACATCTTCAGTCCTGAAGAGCATATAATCTGCGCCTCGGGCTGTCCCGTGTATCATTCCGTCAATTTCCCCGGCGAGTACTGAGAGTACTGCTGTTCCGTGATTATGGTAGCTGTATACAAATTCGTTGTTTCTGACAAAATCGTAGGTCTTTTTAATTCCCTTGCGGATATGAAGATTATCAAGGGAAGGGATCCGGTCAGCGTTCAGGAAACCTCCGTCAAGCACGGCAATAAGGATACCTTTCCCGTCAAATCCCGAGTCATGAAGCGGATAACCGTTCACCATTGCAATAGGCCTGTCAAAAGGCGGGTCCTCTTCATCTGAAGTCGGGAAATCAAGCTTATCCTCATAGGAACTTTTGGCTGCAGGTGATTTCACTATCCTGACATCCTTCACGAATGGCAGTTCAGTAAGTTGATTCAGGTCAGCTGTGGTACCGGTTTTGAACAATGCGGTATTCATCCATTTCGATGTGGAGTGCAATGTATAGCCAAGTGCTGCAATCTGGTTCACATACCCGGAGTATACGGGAAGATCTCTGTGGTCAGGTACGGTAATGTCCGATTTCGCTCTTCTTTCCAGAGCTCTTTGTGAGAGCAGGGACTCGGGGAGGAAATCATCAGGATTGTTTGCACCTTTATCTTTGAAATATACTCTGTAGAAATAGTTGTACGATCCGTTTTGTCCCGCCAGATTATCACAAAGAAAAAGTATCATAAGGACGAAAGCTCCCGTTGTCCGTTTCAACCTTTTAATAGTTCTTCCGTACTTCATCTGATTATTTCCTCTGTTTTCTCGGGATCAAGGATTTTTCCACTGTTCTTTTCCAGTTTTTCTATAAGCTCAGAGGCATCGATTTCCATCTGGCGGTCTTTTGTTAACCCGTCAGTATAGTCCAGCTCATATTTTATGCTGCCATCTTCCTTATATACAATCCAGCGCCCGTGGCGTTTATTATCCTTGTAGTAACCCGAGAGCTCAATAAGTCCTTTTTCGGACCAGACCTCCATTTTACCATTAAGCATGCCATCCTTATAAATAGTTTTAAGAAAGAGCCTTCCGTTTGGGTAGTATTGCAGCCATTCCCCCTGCCGCACATTATTAATATAATTTATTCTTTCGGCAACGATCCCGTTCTCAAAGTAGCCTGCCGATTGTCCGTTCCTCTTATTCCCGGTATACTCTTCCTCGCTTATAAGGTAGCCGTTGACAGTAGAAGAGTAAAATTTCCATTTGCCTTCTTTCATCTGGTTGACATATTTACCCTGTGCCGAGATAAAACCATTCGGATGATAGATCGTTGCATCGGCTTCCTTTCCATCGCTGCTGTAAACCAGGATAGCCTGAAGAGTTTTGTTTTCAAAGTATCTCCTGAATTCACCGACAGGGTGGTCATCCTTAAAAGTACCTTCATACATGATATTCTGGCTGGAGTATTTCCTGATCCATCTGCCCTGTTTCCGTCCCTGTGAATCAGTCTGATTTATTTCAGTCGCAATCTGGCTGAACGTGGAAGCCGAAAGAATTAACAACGAGAGAATTATGACTGTTTTATGTTTCATTTTTCGAAAAACGGGAAATCCGGTATAAAAGTATGAAATAATGATGTCAGACCAAAGTGGCAGGTAAAAACACAGAAGGGACAATATAAAGTGTCCCTTCCGGATTATTATTCTGCGAATTTTCCCCTGTATTTATTTTACCTCTTCGAAATCAACATCGGTTACCTCGTCACTGCCGGATTTCGGTCCCGGACCCTGTTGTTCTGGTCCCGGCTGGCCGGGTCCCTGTTGTGAAGATGTCTGTCCGGAGGCCTGGGCGTTCTTGTACATCTCTTCTGACGCAGCTTGCCATACAGCATTCAGTTCGCCAAGAGCTTTGTCGATAGCTGCAATATCCTGGCTTTTATGAGCTTCCTTGAGCTTTGCAAGTGCAGCTTCAATAGCAGGTCTTTTGTCTCCCGGGACCTTATCTCCGAATTCCTTAAGCTGCTTCTCGGTCGTAAAGATCATGCTGTCTGCAGCATTGATCTTATCTGCCTTTTCCCTCGCCTTGGAGTCGGCTTCAGCATATGCCTTGGCTTCTTCCCTCATCTTCTTTATTTCGTCATCGCTAAGTCCCGAAGATGCCTCGATACGTATTCTCTGTTCCTTTCCTGTACCCCTGTCTTTCGCGGTAACGTGCAGAATGCCGTTTGCATCAATATCGAATGTAACCTCTATCTGCGGAACACCTCTCGGTGCGGGAGGGATTCCGTCGAGGTGGAAACGGCCGATAGTCTTGTTGCCTGCTGCCATAGGTCTCTCTCCCTGGAGAACATGTATTTCAACTGAAGGCTGGCTGTCAGCGGCAGTAGTGAATACCTCCATTTTCTTGGTCGGTATTGTTGTGTTTGCATCTATGAGCTTTGTCATTACACCGCCCATCGTTTCGATACCCAGCGACAATGGAGTGACATCAAGAAGAAGAACATCCTTCACCTCACCTGTAAGCACGCCTCCCTGGATGGCAGCGCCGACAGCCACAACCTCATCGGGATTCACTCCCTTTGAAGGGACCCTGTTAAAAAACTTCTCAACAAGCTGTTGTATTGCCGGTATGCGGGTTGATCCGCCGACAAGGAGCACTTCATCGATATCTGAGACTGTGTAGCCTGAGTCGTTAAGAGCTTTCTTGCAGGGCTCAATACAAGCCTGTATGAGCGGATCACAAATTTTCTCAAAATGTGCCCGTGTGAGTGTTTTGACCAGATGCTTGGGTATGCCGTCAACAGGCATTATATATGGAAGATTTATCTCTGTTGATGTCGAGCTGGAAAGTTCAATTTTTGCTTTTTCTGCAGCTTCCTTAAGACGCTGTAATGCCATAGGGTCTCTCCTCAGGTCAATACCCTCATCTTTTTTAAACTCTTCGGCCAGCCAGTCGATTATGAGGTGATCGAAATCATCTCCTCCCAGGTGTGTGTCACCATTGGTAGATTTGACTTCAAACACGCCATCACCCAGTTCGAGGATTGAGATATCGAACGTACCGCCTCCCAGATCAAATACTGCAATCTTAAGATCCTGCGATTTTTTGTCAAGACCATAGGCCAGCGATGCGGCTGTCGGCTCGTTGATGATCCTTTTAACGTTAAGACCGGCTATTTCGCCGGCTTCTTTTGTTGCCTGACGCTGTGAATCGCTGAAATATGCGGGAACTGTTATTACTGCATCTGTAACCTCCTGTCCGAGATAATCCTCAGCTGTCTTCTTCATTTTCTGAAGGATCATTGCTGATATCTCCTGAGGAGAGTAGAGCCGGTTGTCGATTTTCACTCTTGGTGTGTTGTTGTCACCTTTTACCACAGTATAAGTTACCCTCTTTATCTCCTTGTCAAGTTTTTCGTATGGCTCGCCCATAAAACGCTTAATGGAATAAACGGTTCTTTTTGAGTTGGTAATTGCCTGACGTTTTGCAGGATCACCAACCTTGCGTTCATTATTCTCGACGAATGCAACTATGGATGGTGTCGTTCTCTTGCCTTCACTGTTGGGAATAACAACAGGTTCGTTGCCTTCCATAACAGCAACACAAGAGTTTGTAGTACCAAGATCTATTCCAATTATTTTTCCCATTTTATTTCAATTTATTTATTCCTTTAATGACAGATATGTCTGCAATGATTATGCCAACAGCGATAATTGGCGGATTCAGGTAAAATTGACCCTGACAAAACGACAGGAGCGCTGTCTGGAACTGCCAAAATAAAAAGATATTGGCAAGTAGATGCATCATCTGTTTCATTTAAGTAACTTTACGTTCTGAAACAAAATCCATTGGAGATATGTCGGTTAGCAAGCCTGTAAAAAGAGTTACGACTCATATTCTGAATGAGATGAAGATACGGGGTGAGAAGATAGCGATGCTCACAGCCTACGATTATTCAATCGCCCGGATTCTGGATGAAGCCGAGATCGATGTTATACTTGTTGGTGATTCGGCTTCCAACGTCATGGCGGGATTTGACACAACACTGCCTATCACGCTCGATAATATGATATACCACGCTGCATCTGTTGTGCGTGCCGTAAAAAGGGCCCTGGTTGTTGTCGACCTCCCGTTCGGAACTTATCAGGGAAACTCAAAGGAGGCGCTGGCGTCATCAATAAGGATTATGAAAGAAACCGGAGCTCATGCCGTAAAGCTTGAAGGGGGACAGGAGATTGTTGAATCGGTCGACCGCATTCTGTCTGCCGGTATACCGGTAATGGGGCATCTGGGACTCACACCCCAGTCTATCTACAAGTTTGGGACCTATGTTGTGAGGGCCAAGGAGGAAGAGGAGGCAAGGAAACTCATGGAGGATGCACACATACTTGAAAAAACAGGTTGTTTTGCCCTGGTCCTTGAGAAGATACCGGCAAAGCTTGCCGAGGAGGTCACTGTCAGTCTGAAGATCCCGGTGATTGGCATCGGAGCAGGCATGAAGACTGACGGACAGGTGCTCGTGCTGCACGATATGCTGGGAATAACCCAGGAATTCTCTCCAAGGTTTCTGAGAAGGTATCACAATCTTTATGCGGAAATTAAGGGAGCTGTTCAGGCTTATATCAACGATGTAAGAACACAGCAGTTTCCTAATGAGAAGGAACAGTATTAATTCTGTGCCTGATGTTTGAGATACTCTTTGAGGACAATCACATCATTGCAGTAAATAAGAGATCCTCCGATCTTGCACAGGGAGATAAGTCAGGTGATACCTCACTTGATTCAATTATAAAAGAATATATTGCTGAGAAGTACGGCAAGCCGGGAGAGGCATTCCTGGGTGTTGTTCACAGGCTCGACCGGCCGGTAAGCGGTGTCATTGTATATGCACGTACCTCCAAGTCTCTTCAGAGGCTGAATGAGTTGTTCCGCACAAACCAGGTAAAAAAAACATATCTGGCTATTGTAAAAGAGCGACCTCCTGAGGATCAGGCGACAATCACGCATTATCTCAGGAAGAATGAAAAACAGAACAAGACATATGTGTATAATAAGGAGGTGAAGGGATCAAAGAAAGCCTCGCTCACATACAGGCTGGCAGGCAGGTCGGATCGTTATTATCTGCTGGAGATCGAATTGCATACCGGCCGGCATCACCAGATCAGGGCGCAGCTGGCCTGTATCGGCTGCCCCGTTAAAGGCGATCTGAAATATGGCTATGACCGGTCGAATGAAGACGGAAGCATAAGCCTGATGGCAAGAAGACTGGAATTCATGCATCCGGTAAAAAAGCAAAACATCGTGATCACTGCACCATTACCGGATAACGATATCTGGAGCTATTTTAAAGAAGCCGTTATACCATAACTTCTCAGACTCTCTGCAAAAAATCGGGAATACAGGTTTTTCTGCAGGTTATGCTT
>JADDYF010000040.1 GCA_015712185.1 Bacteroidales bacterium | reverse complement strand
CAATAGCGGAAACAAGCCATATGAATACTTTTCTTAGTATAGCTTTAAGGCGGTAATAATCAAAAGTATTGCCCTGATGTGTAAATAAAGTCCCGGGGATCTGGTTCTCAAGTGACAGATCTTTTTCCGTGGTCCCTTTGTCAATATCCGGTGGCAATCTTTTTACCATTATATTCAGAATTGCTATACAGGACGGTTATCTGTTCAGTATATGCTGCAAGCTGTACATTGATCCCACAATCGTAACAGGCGTGCCTACTTTCACTATCTTAAATACCGTGTCCATTGCAATGTCAGTCAATGCGATACACCCCTCAGTCCAGTCTGTGCCTTTACCTCCGCGTCCATGTATCTCAATCAAACCACCTATCTGTGCAGAGTGCGGGATGGAGCCTTTTGCCTTTTCAAGAATGAATTTTGCTGTGTCCTCCTCGTTCGGGTAGTTGAGAAGGAGGGCTTTGTAATACATAGTGCTGTCATTGTCCAGTTTTCTGATTATCCTGTACATACCCTCGGGGGTTGCTTTGTCGCCGCTAATCCTCTTGTCCCCAACCCAGTTTCTGCCGAGATCAGCATTATACTGATACTGTTTCATCCCGTTGAAATATACTATGCATTTCCTGGAGAATTTATCAATGATAATGGAATAACAGGAGTCCTCTTTTGATACGGCAATAGTCTGGTTCACCCATTTCCGCCATACCGGGAATGAGTTGAAATAGTTCTTCAGATCTGATGAGGCATATTCATATGAATCTTTCAGCAGCAATTCAGCTTCAGCCATTATCTTGCCGGCATGGAAATACTGCTTTTCCACGTAGGCGTTTTCAGACTCCTTCAGTAAGAGCTTTCCTTTCGAAATGCGGTTTCTGACCTCGTAGGTCAGAGGGTAGGCAGTGAAATGCTTGTTAAGATCCGCGATGATTGCATTAAGTGCCTCTATCTGCTGCCGTAATCTGATCTCAAATTCAGAGATATTCCTTTTTGAGTCTTCGACGGCCTGCCTGGCTTTGCCAGCTGAAAGGCCGGCATTTACAGATACTCTGCTGTAATCCCTGAAGTAGATGAATCTCTGGTTCTCATTTCTCCAACAGTCCATTGCAGAATCATAATAACCTTTTGCCTCCATATACGGGACAGTTGCATATGTTTCTGCCCCATCCTTCCGGGCAATTGAAAGTACCTTTCTGGCATACTCCATCTTGGTGACAGGGGGGGCGGGCACAGGATAAAACAACAAAAAACAGGTTATTGTTAACAGCACTGCTATTGCAGAAACAATCAGTATATGCTTCCGGAAATCTATCATATACCAAACTCAGATTATCTAAAAAAATCCCCGGGGGAAACCCGGGGATTCTGGCATTTTGATTAACTGTAATGATTAAAATCTTATCCTGGCTTTTGTCAGGGCTTCTTTGATCTCTGCATTGAGGCTGTCAGCCTTGTCCTTGGCTGCCTTGATTTTGTTGAGTGCATCCATGAAAGAACCCTTGTCATACAGGCCCTGGGCTTCAACAACTGATGCATTAACAGTCTCGAGCTCGGCTTTAATCTGGTCTATAACTGCCTGGCCTTCTTTCCCTCTTGGAAGCTTTGGAATGAGCGTTCCATTCTCGGCAACAACTGCTTTGATGTCATTAAGTAAAGTTTCAGCTTCTTTCTTTACTTCATCTTTCTTAGCACCCACATTGGCTGCCACCTGGTTTGCCAGAGCTAATGTTTCATCAAGTTTAACCTTCACATCGCCGAAATTCTTGAATAATTTGGATTTCTGAGTTTCGATGTCAGCCTGGATGACGTTCATGGAATCCTGGACTGCTGCAAATTCTGCAGGTAAATATACGTTAGCTTCAGCTGCTTTAGCAGCTTCAATAGCTGCATTAGTAGCATCAATCTGTGCCTGCGGAACTTTACCGCAAGCTGCAAGGAAAGCAACCATTGCAACAGCTGCTAATCCGGTAAATAATCTGTTTTTCATTTTTTTTTTGAACTTTTAATACTTTGTTAATTTAAAAACTTCCGACTTTCTTTATTTATAATCGTTTGTTTAAAAATCGGTGCGAATATACACTATTTTAACGATATAACAATTAAAATATTTGATATTCTTTTTGAACTGTTAAGAGTTTAGACACAATTCTGCCGGCATCAGGCAGATAATGAGGATCAGCATTTAGTGGAAGATTCACGATCTCCATTAAGAAACTGCCTGAATAATAATATTTTTTCTGTCAGCGGAATTATAATATTGTGAATCCGGAAGAACTGCCTTCAGAAGAGTTTGTACCGATAAAAACCTCAAAATCGCCAGGATCGTAAGTAAATCCCATATCCTTATGATAATATGAAAGATCTGAAGGGTACAATGTGAATTCCACCCTGATGGTTTTACCTTTTTCTATCATTACCTTTCTGAATCCTTTCAGCTCTTTTACTGGCCGTGTTACCTCTCCAACCAAATCCCGGACATAAAGCTGAATTGTTTCCTCCCCGTCCCTGTCACCGGTATTTGTGATCTCCACGGCAACCCTGATCTGATCATTGCCTTTGTATGCGGTCTTATCAAGCATTATTCCTGAATATCTGAAAGTTGTATAGCTGAGTCCGAATCCGAACGGATAAAGAGGGGTGTTGGGGCTGTCAAGGTAATTTGACCTGTATTTTTCATGAGGATTTTCCTGATTTATCGGTCTTCCGGTGTTTTTAGAGTTATAAAAGACCGGTATCTGCCCTGTGTTTCGGGGAAATGACATTGTGAGTTTTCCCGAAGGATTTGTATCACCGAAAAGTACGTCTGCCACACCGTTCCCTGCCTGGCTGCCGCCAAACCATGCTTCCAGTATTGCAGGTGATATCTTATTCAGCTCTTCGATAGCGAGCGGACGTCCATTAAAAAGGACAACAGCAACCGGTTTCCCTGTCTTTAATATCGCCCTGGCGAGTTCCATCTGGACACCGGGGAGGTCTATTTGTGTGCGGCTGGCAGCTTCACCGCTCATGTCCCTGTTTTCTCCGAGAGCCAGGACAACAAAGTCGGACTTTCGTGCTGCCATTACGGCATCATTAATTTCACTGATGTCGTTGTCATTTATGTTGCAACCTTTAGAAGTTAAGATACTTAAATTACCTTCTGCCTTATTTCTTATCCCCTCGAGGAGTGTTACACATTTTTCCCATTGACCTGCTGCAGACCAGCTGCCAAGCATGTCAGCTCTTGAATCAGCAAGGGGGCCAATTACGGCAAGGGTTCTGATCTCCTTTTTGATTGGCAACATGTTGTTTTCATTTTTCAGCAACACACATGACTTTGCTGCAAGTTCCCTTGCCAATTTTACGTGACCCGGTGCCATGATCTCCTGCCGCTCACGTTCCTTATCACAATATTTATAAGGGTTATCGAAGAGACCCATCCTGTATTTGGTAACAAGAATCCTCCTTACCGCATCATTAATATTTTTTTCCGTTACTTTATTTTCGCTGACGAGTCCAGGCAGTTCCCCGAGAAATGCACTTCCCTGCATATCCATATCGACACCCGCATTGATGGAAAGCCTTGCTGCCTCTGCCATATCTGCCGCAACACCATGCTGGATTACTTCGTTTATCGACGTGTAGTCAGTAACGACAAATCCCCTGAAGTTCCATTCATTCCGCAGAAGATCCGTCAGCAGCCATCGGTTAGATGTGGACGGGATACCTGCAATCTCGTTGAAGGAGGTCATTACGGATCCGACGCCTGCATCAACACATGCCTTATAGACCGGAAGATACCACTCATACAATGACCTCTCCGACATGTCCACT
>JADDYF010000024.1 GCA_015712185.1 Bacteroidales bacterium | reverse complement strand
AAAGGTCTACCGTCTGACAACGGTCAATGCAGGAGGAGTGCTAGGAGTACAGGCAGACGGAGAATACCTTTCAGGAGAGGATATCACTGATCAGCTAATCAACCCGACCAGCAGTGTACAGGCAGTGCTATACAGGTTCAAGGCAAGGATAAGGGATGACCGTCCGGGACATGGAGGGTTCTTCTGCGACCAGGGAGGAGACACTACAATTGTAATATATGTCGAACCAACTCCACGTGTTACAGGTAACTTCTCAAAGAATCCAATATGTAACAATGACACGATTACATATACACTTTCTTCACCAACAGTTCCTTACTTTGGAGCTTCCAGCCTGAGGTTTAGTGTTAATGTAATAAATCCATATCCTTCGGAGATTTCAGGTTATTCAAATCAGGTTGACCTCACTCTTACAAGTATTATCACTGAAACTCTCAATAACAGCGGAGACACAGCAAGGATGATAATGTATATTATTTCTCCTGCAACAACAAATATTACTGGTTTAAAGAATTGCCCTGGAGTAAATGATACAATCAGATTGTGGATCAATCCTACTCCTCGTGTCATTCCAATCAATGTCAAACCGGCAATATGTTCAACAGAATCAACAGAAATAATCCTTACAACACCGACTGTAATGACAGGAGGCGGGATTACATTCGATTATACAGTTACTCTGTCTGACCCTGGAAGCCTGACAGGAAGTACCACACCCGTTCCCGGAATGTTACCGGGTCAAAAAATAACCTTACCATATACTAATACATCCGATACGATCCAATGGGTCAATTACTACATTACACCGCGTAATATCCCATTGTATAATCAGCTGGGATGCTCAGCCGGAAATATAAATATTCCGAAGGTGGATGTGCACGCAGTGCCACTGCAGGGTATTGCAATAACAACACCTCTGTTATGTAACGGTGGGTCCGAGGCCATAATAACCGTCTATCTGTCAAAAGGCGCTAAACGCGATTCAATAAGCTGGACTGGCCCCTGGAGCCAGGGTGGTGACTTTACGACCAGCGCTGATTCAGTTGCGTTGATGAACCTGATAACGGGACGATATGATATCTATGTTGAAGATAGTCTCGGATGCCAGGCATCGGACTTTGAGGTAGTTACCGGAGCAACTCTGAACTCATCCATTTACGTGTGGCAGAATCCGTTGAATGGATATAATACCACATGTCCGGAATCTGACGACGGGGAAATCTGGATTGTTGAAAACGATGAATCAACAGGAGTAGCGCCCTTTGAATTCTGGTTGTATTATTATGGCACTGATTACTCCGATACTACGCTTGTCGTTCATGATTTCTTACCGGGAACTAATATATATTATGAACTTGACAGTCTCAGTGCAGGCTATTACCAGCTATTTACAATAGATGATAATGGGTGTGCCAACCTTGAACCTCCCGTTGAGGAAATCGTTCCCCCCGAACCCATAATGGTTGAGTTTGAAAAGAAGGTATTTCCGGGAGAAGCTAATGTTTCATGCAGGGGATACAGTGACGGCTCAGTATGGATAAAAACTGTCTCCGGCGGAAGCGGTGGATATACTTATAAATGGACAGCAAAGGATTATACTATAACCAGTCCTGACACCTTAAACCGCCTCGATAATATACCTGCCGGTACCTATTACCTTACAATTACTGACATGATGGGTTGTATAAAAGTTGACAGCGTAACTTTAACCGATGCTGAAGGTATGGATCTTACAGGTAGTGAGAGATCTTTGAGTCCTGATGGAGACTATAACATATCATGTTCAGGTGGTAATGATGGATATATAAGAATATCCGTTGCAGGAGGATCGGGAACATACGAATACTCCTGGACTGGCCCTGGAGGTTTTACTTCCAGTGAAGAAGATATCTCAGGATTAAGAGAAGGGACATATATAGTAACAGTCAAAGACGTGAATGGATGTGTACTTATGATACCCGGACCAGGAGGTCCTGAATTGCCCTCATTTACACTGGATGACCCCGCACCGCTGGCTGTTACTGCCGACACTTCAGTATCTGCTAACGGACCTTATAATATAAATTGTTATGGAGGAACAGGATCAATAGACATTACTGTTACCGGTGGCAGTGTTGGAAATTATTTCTATGCATGGAGTACAACTGATGGATCAGGTTTGGTGGACGGAGCAGAGGATCAGAATTCACTTACTGCAGGTACATATCACCTCGTGGTTTCAGATTCTAACAACTGTAATATTTCCAGAGATATTAAACTTGAGCAGCCGACACCATTAAGCGTGGTCCTTACCCCGACACATATCACCTGCCAGTCATCCGGATTTAACAACGGTTCGGCTGATGCAACACCTTCGGGCGGTGTAGGTCCGTTTACATACTTATGGTCTACAGGAGAAACTACTGAAATGATATCAGGTCTGGTGGAAGGATATTATTCTGTGACAGTCACTGATGCAAATGGGTGCGAAGTGAGCGATACTGTCAGAATAAACCTGCCTCCTGAACTTGAATTCAGCATTGATACATCCTATTATAATGGCTTCAATATTACCTGTTATGGAGCATCAGATGGCTTCATTAATGTCACTCCGACCAGCGGTCTTGAACCATATACCTATAGCTGGACAGGTCCCGGTGGATTCACATCAGCTTCAAACTCTGTTACAGGGCGCCCGGCGGGAGATTATGTCATTGTGATCATTGACGCCAACCTGTGTACCGCTACAGATACAATAAACCTTTCTGAGCCCGGCAGGCTTGGCATGACATTGATAATTCCACCCGGAAATACTCCGGACCTTGAAATAAATTGTGCCGGCGACACTACGGGTTATATCGAAGTCGTCCCCGGGAATTTTGCGGGAACTGTAAGTTACCTGTGGTCAGATGGTATTATTACTAATCCAAGGGTCAACCTGGCTGCTGGTGATTACAGAGTTATCATCACCGACTCAAATGGTTGTGTGGCCGATTCGACTATAACACTTGATGAACCTGATTCACTCAGGCTTGTGTTAAATGTTACTCCACCGTACTGTCCCGATCTGCCGGATGGTGAAATTACGCTTACGGTAAGTGGTGGTGTGATCGCAACTGATTACACTTATCTGTGGTCTGATAATTCAACAACTCCTTCTCTTGCAAATGTTAAGGAGGGACATTATAAGGTAACGGTAACAGATCTTAACGGATGCTCAATCAGGGATTCTGTTTATATTGAACCCGAAAATGAAATTTGTCTTAATATTCCGAATGCCATCTCTCCGAATGGAGACTGGATAAATGATGTCTGGAATATCGGTCTCAGGGAACTTTATCCGGAAATGGAAGTGAAAATTTTCAACAGATGGGGGATGACGATCTGGACATCGGCGAAGGGATATCCTCTGCCATGGGACGGTACGAGTAACGGATCGGCTCTGCCGATAGATTCGTACCATTATATTATTGATTTGCACAATGGATCAAAACCCATTGTAGGTAATGTAACTATTGTGAGATAATAATTTATAATTTGTCCACTTTTGAAAAGGCTCTTATATATAGCAATTTTAATACTGGCCGATAGTACAGCTGCCGGTCAGCAATTACCATTATACAGCCAGTACATCTATAATAAATTTCTGATCAATCCGGCAGTTGCGGGCAGTGATGGATATACAAGCTATAATATTACTGCCAGGGAACAATGGGTAGGATATACCGGTGCACCGAGGACATTCTCTTTCAGCGGTCAGACGAGACTTCTGAAAAGAAGCTATATTCTCAGGGAGACACGTTTCAGGAGACAGGTGTTCCGTCCAAAGACCGATGGAAAAGTCGGACTTGGAGGATATATCTTCAGCGACAGGAACGGCCTGGTCTACAGGACCGGCTTCCAGGCTTCATATTCATATCACATGTGGGTGAGACCGACAACGCAGCTCTCAATGGGCCTGGCATTTACCGGTTATCATTTCAAGATCAATGAGAAAGAGCTCAATTTTGAGGATCCTGATGAACCATGGTTGAACAATGAACTCCGTCGGGGAGTCTTTATACCCGACGCAACTTTTGGAGTTTACCTTCTGAATGCCCGGTATAATGCCGGATTTTCCGTTGACCAACTCTTTGAGGCGTCAGGCAAGATGGGAGACGACGCTTACGAGAAACTTAAGATGAGCAGGCATTATTATCTTTTTGGATCCTATAATTTCAGCTTAAATGCCTATTCAGAACTTCAGCCGTCATTCATAATGATGATGTCGGAAATGCAGCTCAGGCCTCTCGCTGATGTGGGATTAACATATATTTTTGATCAGAAGTTCTGGACAGGTCTTACTTTCAGAACAAGCGGTGCCCTGGTTGCCAACATAGGTGTGACGTATGAGAATATTTTCTTCGGATATGCTTTCGATTTCACCCTCCAGGAAATACAGAGGCTCACATATGGAACACACGAGCTGACCCTCGCCCTTAAATTTGGTGACAGCGCCAGAAGATACAGGTGGCTCGACCGCTATTAGAATCCCTGCTGCTGGTCTTTCTTTTTAAGGATGTAGATTAATGAACTGCTTGCTGACAAATTAAATAATGCCCTGCATGCAAAAAAAGGACCTTTAATAATTCCATTGATAAGGTAAAATCCCGATTTCTTATATTTTTCGCTTAGGACTGAAATATAGAATACATCCAGCGGCATCCTGGCCATCCTGATGACGGTAAATCCTTTGCTTTCCGCAAAAGATCTGAATGAAGCAGGATTAAAATGCCAGAGGTGCCGTGGGACATCCCATGCAGCCCAGAATTCACGATAATGATGTGCGTCGTACGAATCGCAGTTTGGAAGAGCTGCCACGCAGATTCCTTCCGGTTTAAGAAGGCGTTGTATTTCAGATACATATTTGAATGGCTCATGAAGATGTTCAAGAACATGCCAGAGTGTAATGCAATCGAAATCCGAGGTGGGCAGGGCGGATATTTGTTCCTGAGATATGACATCCACTCCAAATCTTGATATGGAGTAATCACGTGCTTTATCATTGACCTCCACGCCTTTTACACTCCATCCGGCATTTTTCATTGCAGAGATAAAATGTCCTGTTCCGCTGCCTATGTCCAGAAGCCGGCCTGCTTTCAGAGCGGTGAGTCTTTGTACTAAGGTTTTCTTGTTTCTGAGCATGATCTTTCTGGATATCCTGTAAATGCTGTTTACAAATCCCGGAGCATTATCATCATGCGAAATATAATCATCAGCTGCATAGTATCTGGTGGAATTGCCTTTTTCAGGATGATTCTGCGTGAACAGAGTCCCGCAACCGGTGCATTCATATATTTCGAAAGGTTCTTTGGTTAGAAAATGGTCGCTTGTCTGCAGATAGTGCCGGATCTCTTCCGAACGACAAAACGGACAATTGTTATAGTGAACCATCGATTTCAGATCTTACCTTCTGGTAAGTTTAAAAACAATAAAGCCGGCAAAGAGCAGGATCAGGATTATCGAGCTTGCCAGAGAGATCTTATTCCCGTTATAGTAGGAAGCGGGCTCGAATATGAATTTGATTTCATGATCACCTTCAGGTAATATCATAGCTCTGAGTACATAATCAGCCCTGAAATGACTGCTTTCTTCCCCGTCAATCGAACATTTCCATCCTGCAGGATAATAGATTTCCGAGAATACAGCCAGCTTTTCTGACCTTGCCGTGTATTTGTAAACCAGTTCATTCGGCCGATAAGTAATAAGCTCAATCTTTTCTCCTTCTTCAACTGGATATGATGAACCGTGAATCTGGTCTGAAAATACTTTATCTATAACAGCCTCAGAAGCGGGATCAATCCTGTTAAGCATATTTATTTCAGCATTCGCATTCTCGACCATTACCGGCTTCTCAATGAACCAGGCATTTCCAAGGGCGCCCGGATTCAATATTGGGGGTGCGTCTGAAAAATAGAGTATGTATTTTGTATTCAGCATGTTAATAATATGGGAGTTTTTTAATACAGGCAGCAGCTCCTCAATGGAGTTCACCTTTTCTGCTGTTGCTTCAAATAACTCAAAATTCCTGATTAATGCCGAGTCAATAAGCTCCTGATATCTCTTCAGCTTGGCGCCGTGATAGCCGCCAATGGATTTATGAAAGTATGAGGTTGTTGAATTGTCATTGAATGTTGAGACTGTTGTGTTCCAGACCCTGAAATAACTTGAGTCATTAAGTATGAACTTGTCAGCTGTAGTTGGGGTAAAGGTCTTTTGCACAGAGGATGGCCGCTCAAACCTGTCAGCGTTAAGATATCTTTTATCTACACTCCATAAGTCAATCAGAATAAGGACGCCAATGATAAGTATTGAATACTCCTTCTTAAGTTTGCCATGAATATATCCCAGGATTGCTCCTGAAGCTAACACAACGAAAACCAGCGACCGGAAGCTGTCACCTCTCAGCAGCTCCTTCCTGTCATCTATCATGGCATTTTTCAGCCAGGCAGGATAGTTGATCTCGTACTGATTTAAAAAAGAGCCTGCAATCCCGGGTATCATGAGGATAAAGATCAGTACACCCCCGGTTATTGCTGCGGCAGTTATCACACCTTTCAGGAAATCCTTCTTCGGTGATTCTGAATTGAAGATGTCCCTTAGTGCAAGGATTCCCAGCAGGGGGATACAAAACTGAGCGATGACCAGTATCATGGTCACAGCGCGGAATTTGTTATAGCCCGGGAAATAATCGATAAAAAGATCGGTTAGAGGCATAAAATTTTTCCCCCATGCAAGCATTATTGATAATAATGTTGCAACTAAAAGCCACCATTTTTCCCGCCCTTTTATAATTATCATTCCGAGAATAAACAGGAAGAAGGTTATCGCTCCAACATAATGAGGACCATCGGTACCGGGTTGTGTTCCCCAGTATTTCATTATCTGGGTTGCGTATGCATTGGCATTATTCTGTCTTAATACCCTTATTGTTTCAGAATTACGGTCAAACGGCTGGCTCGAACCTCCCTTGAAATTGGGGATTAACAGGTTAAGAGTCTCGTCAATCCCGTAGCTCCAGCGTACAATATAATCCCTGTCAAGACCAGAAGAAACATTCTTTGTTTCAGTTTTAAGATCGGATTTACCTCTCATGGAATATTTCCCGTACTCCCATGTTGTATAAAGGAATGCGAAATTAATTCCGACTGCAATTATGAAAGGAATGATAAGGATGACAGTTGTCCTTATGAATTTTAGAATTGCCTTTTGTTTAACTGAAAAGATGAATTCAGTTATGATAAACACAACCAGGCACATCATTCCATAATACATTATCTGCGGATGGCCTGCCACTAATTCGAGAGTAAGAGTAAAGGCTGTAAACAATGCTCCTTTAATGGCATCATATCTGTAGGCATAATAGAATCCCGCTATCATCAAAGCCATATACGCAAGAGCCACTGCCTGTGAATTGTGACCTGCGGCTAAGACCTGTAACAGAAATGATGATAATCCGTACCCCGTGGCTCCGGCAATGGCAAGCCATGGATTAATCCCGAACAACAGGAGCAGAATATAAAATCCTGCCATAGAAAGAAAAAGCACGGAAACAGGCAGTCCGAAAATTCCCCGGAGATTGTCAACATGCTTAAAAAGGTTGCCGGGATATTTGGTTGAGATCAGGTACGCCGGCATCCCGCTGAAAATAGAATTTGTCCACAAGGCTTCCTTACCGTACTTCTCGCGGAAATCCTGTATCTCCCTGGAATTGATCTTTGCTACCAGCGAATCGTTGGCTCTCAGAACTTTTCCTTCAAGGACAGGATAGAAATATATATATGAGATAATAAGAAAGAACAGAATCGCGTAAACGTGAACCAGTTTGTCAGCATTTTCCTTAAAAAACTTCATGTTTTTGAGCTTTAATGAGAACAAAAGTATCTATTAATACAATACGCAGGTAAACAAATTAACATCAATTTGGAATTCAAATCGCAAGAGTGATTTTGCATATTATAATTGAAGGTGTAACAGGCCAACCCCGATAATTATTCCTGGCTTATGATCCTTATGAGTTCAACAGGATTCCTGAGCTTTCTCAATATGTCCTTTATCCTTGTAATTTCAACTCTTTCAAAGAATTTGAATATATAAAGTAAAAATGGGAATGAGCAAATTATCAGCAGCTTAACAGGGATTCTGACTACAATCCACAAGCCTGATGTGAGGATTGCCAAACCTCCCAGCACAATAAAAACCGCTGTCATAATAAGTATTCTTTTCAGCTCGTATGGCACATGGTAAAATTTCTGGGAAAAAATGTAGATCACCACGAAAAAGAATAATTGTGAAATGACAGCTGATAGTGCAGCTCCGTAGATATTCAGCTTTGGTATCAGAATTATATTAATGCAGATGTTTATAATTGTAGCGATTATCATGGTTATTGCAATAATCCCGGTTCTTTTTACAATACTCAGACCTATCACCTGGGATATTTCTTTCAGTGTGTCAAAAATCAATGCCACAGAGAGTATCGGGATAATATAAAATGCAGCATGATAAATCTTATTACGTGCCAGTACCAGAATTACCTCCTGTCCGAATACCGTTATCGCCAGCAGAATAAAGACAAGGCAGAATGCCATGTACTTCATAATCTTGGAATAAAACCTCTTATTCTGTGGATCATCCATCATTTTATATATCATCGGTCTTAATGATAACCAGATCGAAGCAAGGACAACTACTTTCACAGAATTCACCATCGAGTAACCAAGGCTGTAAACACCGACATCAGTAAAGCTGCTTTCACTCAGGACTCTCAGTGAGAACCTGTCGGTTATGTTAAAAACGATATATGAAATTGTTGAAAGGACAAGAGGCAAACGGTAGATAAACATCTCCCTCAGTGCCTTCCATTCGAAATGGAAAGAGATATTCCTGAAAAGGTAGATCCCGAGAATTAAAAGTATGAATACCAGACTGATTGCACGGGCGGAATAAATTCCTTCCAGTCCTTTTCTGAAGACTACAAGGAAGATAAGGGTCAGAACCAGGTAGATAATAAATCTGAAAATATTGGAGCTGACAAACAGTACTGGTTTCTCCTCGAGCCGCAGAAGAGTGGTGGGAAGCAGCATAATGCTTTCAAGTGCAGCACATAAAAACATCAGGTTCAGCATTTTCGTCCAGTCTGCTCTTTCAATAAGAAACATCGATAACTGTTCTGAGAAAACCGATAAGAATCCCCAGAAAACTACGGTAAGAAATATTGTAGCAACAAGAAGAGTGAATATGACAGATTTGCGTTTGTCAATATATGCCTTGTCAAAGTACCATCTTTCGAGTGCATAATTGAATCCAAATCCGAAAAGTGCGATAAGCAGGGCTGTTGAAGCTTCGAGCATGCTTAGTTTCCCGTAATCTGCAGGTGAGAGGTATTTTGTGTTCGTCAGGAATGGCAGAAGGATTAATCCAACCAGTTTCGGAGCAACCTGTCCGATGCTGTAAACCGCCGTGCCTTTTGATATTTTTTTTATGGAGTCAAACATGCTCTATCTTACATAGTCACCGAAAATTTTGTCCAGAGCTGCCGTGAAATTGTCTTTTGAATAATATCTGGAATAATATTTACTGCAGTTGTCCGAAATTACTTCCCTGAAATCCACATCCATCAGAAGCTTTTTCAATCTGTGTTCATCTTCTGTAAAAACTCCGCAGCCTGAAATTATTTTCTCTTCTGTGGGTCTCCTGTGGTTCCCGATTATGGGGATTCCCAGCGAAAGATAGTCAATATCCTTATTTGCCTCCTGAGCGGCATAACTCTGATGAACAGGTTTTATTAAGCTTGCACCAAGCAGAAAATATTTTTCAGAGAGCCCCCTGATCTGGTTGATTAATTCCGTATGTGCAAGTTTGTCTGAATAGTTTATTGAAGGATTAGTGATAGTAGCAGACTTTAGGCTTTCAGACCGGATATTTCCAAAAATAAACAGGGGTATATTCAGTTTTACCCTGAGCTTCAGGATCTCATCAGCACCTTTTTCTTCCGAAAACTCCCCCAGGTACAGCAAAACAGGTACTTTTTTAATGCCGTTCTGTATCCGGGAGCCTTCAAACGGTGAATAATAGTAGACTAATTCAGCTTTATTACCAAAATATTCCTGTAAAGATTTGGAATTGACAATGATCTTCTCACAGCAATCCGTGGCCAGACTGATCTCCTTTCTGGAATACCATGAGGTAATTCTGTTCATAAAGGATTCCGGGAAGGGGATTTTCTTTTTGAGACTGTAGGCACGGAGATATACATTATTGTCTATAGTCTCATAAATCACAGGCTTATTCTTTTTTCTCGCATACCTCGCCAAAGGAAGGAATTTAAGATCATTTATGAGAACCAGGTCATAGCTTTCAATTTTATTCCGGATCCTGAGTATTGAATAGTTATCGAAAAAATAAAGTGATTTCCAGTTCAACCTGCTGTAAATAAAATGTTTCTGCACAGGGATGAGATCATAGTAAATGTTTTTCCCCTTGAAGTATTCGGTAAAAGCTTCCAGTCTGGGATGCATAGGCTCCACTGCCCTTGGAGTGAAAATCCCGATTTTCATCTAAGAACCTGTAAAGATTATATAAAAGTAGTGCTTTACTTTTTTCCTGATGATAAAAGCCAATATTTCCGACCATAAAAGAGAAATAATTAAGTACCTGTGGTAATATTTAGTTCCACCACACCGGGCGTTTACCCGGTTTATATAGTCAATCATTTCTGCTTTTGTCCAATTCACGGTTTCGTCACCCGATTCCTTCCCGGAAAAATCTGTTGAATAGGAAAAAACAAATTTACCGCCCGGGTTAAGAAGATTGACATATTTGTTGGACCAACCTGCAACAAAACCAAGATCATGTGTATTGGCACCACTGAAGTTTCTGCAGAATATAAGGTCGAATTTCTGATCCAGCTCAGGATTAAATCCATCTGCGTGGATAAACCGGCATTCAGGATGAAGCTCAGTAGCCCTCGATATTGCTACTTCAGAATAATCGAGCCCTGTGGTATCAAAACCTTCGAGCTGGAATGCTTTTGTATAAAATCCGAGTGCACATCCGACATCGAGCATCCTCAGGTTTTTCCTGCCTTTTAATCCTGTCCATCGTATGATTCGTCTGGCAAGAATCCGGCAATATGCAACATTTTCCGAAGTCCAGTTTACCGCAGAACCCTTAAACCGTTCATTGTATTCCCTGCGAAGATATTCCGGATCCTTCATTTTGACTTATGAAACACGAATGTGAAATAATTCTGGACCATTTATTACAATAAATAATTGATTACTTAAATGGTTTTGTTTTTAATATTATTTAAATCAACATGATATTTAAATATAAATATATTAAGACTCTTTTTTGAATCATTGATAATTGGGAATAGGTACTTTAAATATTTACGTGTATTTATAATACCTTCAAAGCTGAAACCCAGTTGTTCCATCATGAATTTTAATGTGTCAACAGCAAAATAGTAGTTATGATCTATATTCAGGTATGACCATGAATCATTATACTTCCAGGTGTCAGCGTTCGCAGTCTCAATTATCAGATAACCTTCTAGATGATCCTTCAAGAGATTAACTGTATCGACAGGATGGGCAAGGTGCTCAATAGTATCCCACAACGTTATCAGGTTATATTTACCAGATGGTTCTTTAATGTACTTTATCTTTAGCATTTCATCAGCATATTTAATCGCTGCAATTGATTTTTCTATCCCGTCAGCCTTAATACCTCTGTCTGTACATACCTTGACAAAATATCCCATACCGGCTCCATAATCAAGAACTAAGCTATCCTCCCGAATAAACCTCCTTATATATCTGAACCGTTCACAATTTCTCATTATAATAGCTTTGGTATTGCGGTAATAATCATAATTGAAAGTTTCATCTCCAGAATAAGCCTTTTCAAAATAGTCACTGGCAATCTGATCTTGAGATATCAAACCACAATTATTGCATTTGTATATTGACAATGGATTACCGGTTGACTTGCAATGAAAAATTCCTTCAATTTTTTTCATTTCCATATTGCAAATAATACACTCCATAATAAGCGGAATTTAGTTTCAGATTAACTTCTTGATAATATCCTTGCCTGTAAGTATCTCAGGTCTGTCAGACATAATTCTCTCGAGCAGATTTTTATAGAATGCTGTTATTCCCGGCCTTTCTGCCTCATCGAAATAATTATTATGCCAGAGCAAGGTAAAAACTCCGTTGAATGTTCTGATTTCATTCACCAGGTGATCGACTGTATCCTGTGCAGATATAAAATCAAGTTTTCTATAGTCGAATAATGTCGACTCCATTACAATGAGAGGTATTTCCCAGTGGTTGAGCATCCTTTCATTCTCAAAATCATAAAGCCTGAACGGATGGCAGTATGAATTTCTGAACCCTTCATGACCTGCAAAACCCAGAGTTGCATCATAGGCAAACCCCGTTTTCTCATGTATCAGGGCAGTTCCGGGATGTTTCCACATCAGCCTGTGCTGCCGGATCCCCTGAGACTCCTTCCCTGTGACTGATACCAGTTCATTCTTTATTTTCATCAGAGCTTCAGCTGACTGGTGGGAACGGACAGTACCGTGTAATCCGATTTCATGCCCTTCATTCATTAAAAATCCGATCAGCTCCTGTATCTTCTTGTCAGTCAGTTTATAATATGAATCAATATGCTTTTGATCTTCAGGTAAAAAGAACCAGGTTGATCGTATTCCTAGGCTTTTTTCGAGTTCTGACAGGAATGAAAAATTCCAGTACGGATCCTTGCCCTCAGGATTATTGATAATATGAGCTCCTATCCTGAAAATCTCTTTAAACAGGAAGGATTTTTTCCGGCCTGTTTTCAGGAATCCTGCCAGCTGCTTGATTGTATTCAGCAGCGAATTCAGGTTATAATATATTACCCTGTCAACGTCATGTGTAAGAAGAAACGCATAGCTGCTGAACAGGTTCTTCCGGCTAAATTCAATACTGTGGATCCTGCAGAACTCGCTGATCCCTTTTGCTATTATATTGAAATAGTAATTTACAACAGGTCTGGCCATAATATCCAGACGCGCCTGGACCGAGGATTCATATTCAAACCTTCCAAAGTGATCGGTATTTACGGGATTTATTTCCTGATATCCCGTCAAAAGATAAAATGCTGATTTTAACAGATCGTCATTGAAAATAATATTGCCGTTTATGGAGGCAAATTGTTCTGGTCCGGACAAGACCGGGAACAACATCGGGATACCACTGCAAAAGATTACACCAGCAGGATCAAATTGTTTTTCACTAAGCGGGAAAATGATCCTTTTGCTGTAGGCTGAAATATCTTGTCCCTGCCTTACAAATGCAAAGGATTCCTTTATCGCGTCATTTAAGAAAATATGATGACCGAGATGGTAAAAAACATAAGCGATCTGTGACTGGTTAAGAAACCCTTTCATGATCCTATCCGGATGGTCTTGTTATAAATCTGCTGTAAGCCTCGATTAATCTCGCTTTATCATAATCCCAGCTGTATTTTCCGAATACTGCCATTCTGCCTTTAAGCCCTTTCTCTGCAAGAAGGCGTCTGTCAGTATAGAGCTTTTCAAGCAATGCTGCCAGATCATACGGGGAGTCATTCCTGTAAACGAATCCGGCATCAGTCTCCCCGATAATCCGTTTCAATGATGTACAATCGGACGAGATAACCGGGACCTTAAGGTACATATACTGAAATAACTTATTGGGGCTGGAAGCGTCGTTATTTTCGTTTCTCAGGTGAGGAATTATCGCCGCATCAGCTTCAGCAAGCAGTTCCAGCATATCATTAAATGGTTTCTGACCATAGAAGATGACGGTGGGTCTTAATCCTGCTTCCGCGACCTGTTTTTCAAGCGTGTCTTTATAGCTGCCCGATCCCGCGATCTGCAGTTTTACATTTATATCTCTGTCTCTGAGCATTCTTATAGCCTCAACAACAACCTGCAAACCCCGGTGTCTGTTTATCCCGCCGCCATAAAACAGTATGAACTCATTGTCACTTCTTTTCCTGCTGTAAACAGGAATCTTTTCTGTGTTGGCAGTATTTGAGACAATACAAATTTTGTCAGTCTCCAAACCCAATGAAGCGATACGGTCTCCTGCTTCTTCCACAATGGTGACGACAAGGTCGGCCTGATGGAGCATCTCTTTTTCATAACTGATCCATTGCCTGTCGGAAGATAACACTCTTCCGGCAATCGTTTGGGTATGTGCCGCATGTTTTAACAGCGCCGGCCAGTTCTCATGCAGATCCAGGACCAGGGGCAATTTGTATTTCATTTTTACTTCAGCACCTATCCTGCTTAATGGAAGATCGTGAACATGTATTACATCGAATCTCTCTCTTTTAAAAAGATCGGAAATGTACTGCCTCCAGTAATTGAAATAAAATGGAAACTTAAGACAACCCACGCTGCTTTTATAGATAAAGGTGCTCATTTCCTTCCTGTGTATTACTGCACCGTTCAGCTGTTCCTTGTCCGGAAGATTCTTCCTTGTTGTGCATGCAAGATGGACCTCATGTCCTGCTTCTGACAGAGCGGAAATCTCGTTTTCAACTCTTATATCGGGGGGAAACTCGGAATCGAGGAGCATCAGGATCTTCATGAGGTAATGTAAATTAGAGCCAGAAGATTTAGCTGCAAAGGTATGGATTTAAAGATAGTTTCTGAAAATTGTTCAGCTTATACCGAAGCTTGTTTCACCTTTTTTAGTAGTTTTCATGGTTTAATTACCAGCTAAGGATCCGGTGGCTTTAAAAAAAATACTGATAATAACATATTACTGGCCGCCCTCGGGAGGCTCGTCAGTATTGCGCTGGCTAAAGTTTGCCAGGTATCTTCCCGAATTTGGCTGGCAGCCTACAATCTATACTCCGGAAAATCCGGAACGCCAGGCGTATGATCCTTCATTGCTTGAAGAGATACCCGGCAGTGTGCAGGTTATCAAAAGGAAGATCGTTGAACCATACAGGTTATTCAAATTCCTTACAGGCAAAAAAGGCGATGATCCGCTGACCGTGAGCTTTGTTTCTGAAAAAGAGAGGGGACGGATTTCAGGATTATTCAGATGGATAAGGGGCAATTTATTTATTCCTGATCCCCGTAAGTTCTGGATAAATCCTTCAGTCCGCTTTCTGATCCGTTATTTGAAGGAGAATCCCCACGATATTGTTGTCAGTACCGGGCCGCCGCACAGCATGCACCTTATAGGATATGATCTGAAGAAAAAGCTGAAGACCACCTGGATTGCCGACTTTCGCGATCCATGGACAAACATTGACTTTTACCGCGAGCTTAAGCTGACAGCTATGGCTGATCGTAAACATCGCTCGCTTGAAAGGAAGGTGCTTGCTACTGCAGATGCTGTGATTACTGTCGGACCTGCACTGTCATCAGAATTCAGGTCAATGGGCTGCAGGAATGTACATACTATAACCAACGGATTTGACAGACCTGAGCGGCTCCCGCAAACTGAACCTGACAAAAAATTCTCAATTCTCCATATAGGATCGATGCCAGCATCCAGGAATCCCACGACTCTCTGGCAGGTCCTCAGCGAGATTTCCGGCAATGATCAGGTATTCCGGTCAGACCTGGTTATCCATCTTATCGGCAGTGTTGATTACCACGTATTAAGGTCGCTGGAAGAAAGCGGACTTGAAAAGTACGTGATCAGGAGATCACATATTCCGCATCACGAAGTTCTGTCTTATCTGCTGAAATCGTCTGTCCTGCTGCTGGTCATAAATAATTCACTTAACGCCAGGGGTATCCTTACAAATAAACTCTTTGAATACCTGTCGGCAGGGAAACCCATTCTTGCCATCGGTCCGGTCGACGGTGATGCCGCAGACCTACTTAAACAGACGGGCGCCGGAACCATGCTTGACTATGACGACAGGGAGAATATTCGTATTAGTGTACTGGATCTTTATTCAAAATTCAGACTGGGTTCTATAACTGCTGGTTCAGGGAATGTTGACCTGTATAGCCGCAGAAATTTAACCTCATCGCTTGCTGGTTTGCTCGATGCCCTTATAAGATGATGAGATCTGGATCTGTCTGAGAATCCCTACAGCCTTTTAAGTAAACTGTTAATTGAGACTTTCTCATCAATAATGTCTGTAAGCTGATTTATCCCAACCCGTTCCTGCTCCATCGAATCACGATACCTGATTGTTACAGTATTATCTTCAAGGGTCTGGTGGTCGATAGTTATACAGTATGGGGTTCCGATGGCATCCTGCCTGCGGTACCGCCTGCCGATGGAGTCCTTGTCATCATACTGGCAGTTAAAATGGAATTTCAGGTCATGGACTATTTTTTCAGCGATCCCGGGCAGCCCGTCCTTTTTCACCAGGGGGAGAACGGCAAGCTTGACAGGTGCAAGGAACGACGGTAGTCTCATTACAACTCTCGTATCGGAAGAGCCATCCTCTTTCTTCAGTTCCTCTTCATAAAGAGCAGCAGAGATAATGTGCAGAAACATTCTGTCAACACCAATTGATGTTTCAACAACAAATGGTATATAGGACTCTCCTTTCTCCGGATCGAAATATTGCATCTTCTTGCCGCTGTATTCCTGATGCTGTCGCAGATCAAAGTCAGTTCTCGAGTGTATGCCCTCGACCTCCTTGAATCCGAACGGGAATTTATATTCAATATCCGTTGCGGCATTTGCATAATGGGCGAGCTTTGTATGATCGTGGAAGCGATAGTTGTCATCACCGAAACCCAGAGCTCTGAACCACCTCATACGCACCTCTTTCCAGTGTCTGAACCAGTCGAGTTCACTTCCCGGCCGGACAAAAAACTGCATTTCCATCTGTTCAAATTCCCTCATCCTGAAAATGAACTGCCGTGCAACGATTTCATTGCGGAATGCTTTACCGATCTGGGCTATGCCAAACGGGATCTTCATCCTTCCGGTTTTCTGGACATTCAGGAAATTGACAAAGATCCCCTGTGCAGTTTCGGGGCGCAGGTAGACTTTGCTGGAGCCCTCGGCTGTTGAACCCATTTCGGTGGCAAACATCAAATTAAATTGCCGCACATCAGTCCAGTTCCATGTACCTGAAACAGGGCATACAATTTCGTTGTCAATTATGATTTGTCTTAGCCCGGCCAGATCATTGGAGTTCATGGCTTTGGAATAACGCGCCTCAACTTCATCTATTTTAGCCTGGTTTGCCAGTACACGTTGATTTGTCTCCCTGAACTTCTTCTCATCGAAAGCATTGCCGAACCTCTCGCGGGCTTTTTCAATCTCTTTAGCGATTTTTTCTTCAAACTTCAGAAGATATTCCTCGATCAGCATATCCGCCCGGTATCTCTTTTTAGAGTCTTTATTGTCGATCAGAGGATCGTTAAAAGCATCCACATGACCCGAAGCTTTCCATATTGTGGGATGCATGAAGATTGCTGAATCAAGACCGACGATATTGTCGTTAAGCAGTACCATACTGTCCCACCAGTATTTTTTTATATTATTTTTCAGCTCAACACCATACTGCCCGTAATCATAAACTGCACTGAGCCCGTCATAAATCTCACTTGATGGAAAAACATACCCGTATTCTTTACAGTGAGAGACCAGCTTTTTAAAAACATCTTCCTGAGCCATAAGAACTTTTTGATAGTTTTTGCGGAAAACAAAAGTAATTCAAAAAGTTTGGTTTAACAATTAACCTCATTTTCACAAATATTGATCTTAGCCCTCCTTCAGGGGGGGTTGGGGGTAGTTCTGATTGGTTTTACCCCGCTTTAATTCGGCACAACCTGAAGCGGTAGCGGATATTGGGGATGAACCAATAAATACCTATTCAAAATCAAATTGTATCTTTATGAGTTTCTTTTTTTATTGTATCAATGAAGAAAAGAACCGATTTCCTTGTAATAGGATCCGGAATTGCGGGACTTACATTTGCTCTCAAGGCCTCAAAATTCGGGAAGGTATCCATAGTCACAAAAGCTGACCTGGATGACACAAATACGCGTTATGCACAGGGCGGGATCGCCTCGGTGTTTCGCGAACCCGACAACTTTGAGAAACACATCCGCGATACGCTTATAGCCGGTGCAGGCTGCTGTGATGAATCGGTGGTAAGAATGGTAGTGAGTGAGGCTCCCGAAAGAATTCAGGATCTTATTGAACTGGGTGTGCCTTTTGATAAAAAGGAGGATGGCACTTACGATCTTGCGCGGGAGGGAGGTCATTCGGAATACAGGATACTGCATCATAAGGACAAAACAGGCCAGGCGATCCAGAAGACACTGATGGAGAGGGTGAGATCCGATCCGAATATTGAAATATTTGAACACCATTTTGCAATAGAATTCCTGACACAGCATCATCTCGGGGAGGTCGTCAAACGCAATTATCCCGGTATTAAATGTTTCGGTGCATATGTTGCTGACCTCGTCAACCAGAAAGTGATAACATTTCTTTCGAAGATAACTGTGGTCGCAACCGGAGGATTGGGCAATGTATATCTCACAACAACCAATCCCGAGATAGCTACAGGAGATGGCATCGCAATGGCATACAGGGCAAAAGGCACAATAGAGAACATGGAGTTTGTCCAGTTTCATCCGACCTCACTTTATGATCCCAACGCCAGACCCTCATTTCTGATCACCGAGGCTTTACGGGGGTACGGTGCAATCCTGAAGAACATGAAAGGAGAGAATTTCATGAACAGGTATGACAGCCGCGGATCGCTTGCCCCCAGGGATATTGTTGTAAGGGCAATAGATACCGAGATGAAGATATGGGGCGATGACCACGTATGGCTCGACTGTACTCACCTGAATCCTGAAGGACTTAAAGATCATTTCCCGAATGTCTATGAGCACTGTCTTGCACGGGGTATTGATATAACCGGGGATCTGATCCCGGTGGTTCCTGCAGCTCATTACTCCTGCGGCGGTATAAAAGTGGATATTGACGGGCAGAGCAATATCGACCGTCTGTATGCTCTCGGTGAGGTATCTTCAACCGGATTACACGGCGCAAACAGGCTCGCTTCCAATTCCCTTATAGAAGCTGTAGTCTTTGCACATCGCGCTGCAATGCATTCTGCAAAACGTCTGGAGGAACTTTCTTTTGAAGAATCCATACCCAACTGGGATTATAAGGGAACAACCCACCTTGAGGAGATGGTGCTCATTACACAAAGCATAAAGGAAGTGCAGATGATAATGAGCAACTATGTTGGTATTGTCCGGTCTGATCTCAGGCTGGAAAGGGCTATGGTAAGGCTTGAGATACTCTACCAGGAGACCGAAAACCTCTATAAAAGGTCGCTTATTTCACAGAAGATATGCGAATTACGGAACCTTATCAATGTGGGATATATTATCATTAAACTGGCTAAAAACCGGAAGGAAAGTATCGGTCTGCACTATTCGATCGATTATCCCAGACGGGCGGTAACTGAATTTTGAAACCTGAAAATATGAATCACCTCGAATCGTCATTTAAAGGAAAAAACGGCTTCTGGAGATATCTGGTAATGTTTTTCACTGCCTTTTTTGCCTCAAACATAATAGGAGGGATTCCTTTGTTTATAATTGCATTTGTAAAGGCGATGACAGATCCGCAGGTGACAGCCAGGCTCTCCGAAAATCCAAACGATCTGAGTATCCTTGGCATTGGTCCAATTACCGGACTTGTTCTGATGCTGATACCTTTCCTGGCCGGACTGGCGGCATTCATCCTCCTTATCAGACCGTTGAATCACAGGAATGTCCGGAATGTCATAAACGGGACAAACAGCGTAAGGTGGGGAAGGTTCTTCGTCTCGGCGCTTGTGTGGCTGATCATTTCCGGAGTATATTTTCTGATATACCTTAAGACCGAACCTCTGAATTTTAAGATCAACAATACAACAATAACACTGATAACCCTGACTGCCGTTTCAATGCTGTTAATACCCTTTCAGGCAGCATTTGAAGAGATACTTTTCAGGGGATACCTCATGCAGGGATTCGCCGTTCTCTTCAGGAACAGGTGGCTGCCCCTTGTTTTTACCTCAGTGCTTTTTGGACTAATGCATTCATTGAATCCCGAAGTACAGGATTTCGGATTTCTTACAATGATGCCCCAGTATATTCTGTTCGGACTGATATTCGGGATCGTTACGATTCTTGATGATGGCATTGAAGCTGCCATGGGAGCTCATACTGCGAATAATATCTTCCTGTGTATTATGGTTACCAGCGAATCATCTGCACTGCAGACTCCGGCGCTTTACGAGCAGCTTAAGATCTTCCCGTGGACCGAGTTCATTGCCCTGTTGCTTTCGGGGATTGTATTCATCGTTGTGCTGAAGATTATCTTCCGGTGGAAAGATTTCTTGTTGCTTTTCAGGGAAGTAAAACCGCCTGAAACTGTTCCTCAGACTGCATAGACAGCTGTCCTGTCATCCGTCCTGAAATCACCCCACTTCCTGCGGATCTCCTCTATCGTCGCTTTTATCTCATCCGGTTCCAGCGTTGTCAGGAGCTTCAGCCTTGTATCTTTGAAACCGGGTAATCCCTTGAAGTAATTTGAAAGATGACGGCGCATTTCATATATAGCTCTCCTCCCTTCCTTGAATTCCATCGATTTTTCAAGATGGAACAGCGCCAGATCTACTTTTTCATTAATGGATGGCTCCGGCAATATCCCACCTGTCTTGAGGAAATGCTTTATATCACGGAAGATCCATGGCCTGCCTACTGCAGCCCTGCCAATCATTAAACCATCCACTCCGTACCTGTCAAGCATCTCCTTCGCTTTAACAGGTCCGTCAATATCGCCGTTGCCTATAACCGGGATCTTCATTCTTGGATTGTTTTTTACGGCACCTATCAGCGTCCAGTCCGCTTTCCCCTTGTAAAGCTGTGCTTTGGTTCTGCCATGGATGGTGATGGCTTTAATGCCGGCATCCTGAAGCATCTCTGCCACTTCGACAATATTCCTGCTGTTATCATCCCATCCGAGCCTCGTCTTGACTGTGACCGGCAGGCTGACGGCCTTCACTATCGCTTCAGTGATCCGGATCATCTCGGGAACATTGCGTAACATTCCGGCGCCTGCACCCCTGGCAGCAATTTTCTTTACAGGACATCCGAAATTGATATCTATCAATTCGGGATTTGCTGCTTCGGATATTCTGGCAGCTTCAACCATTGAATCAACGAGATGCCCATAAATCTGGATCCCTACAGGCCTTTCAAAGTCATAAATATCAAGCTTTTGGACACTTTTATGACCGTTCCTGATCAGACCATCAGAAGAAATAAATTCGGTATAAACGACATCTGCACCCTGCATTTTGCATAACAGCCGGAATGAAGGATCAGTAATGTCCTCCATCGGTGCAAGAAACAGAGGGAAATCACCAAGTGATATGTTACCTATTGTAAGAATCTTGTTGCTGAAGAAAAGAACAAACTAAACCGGAAGTACTATCAGTTCAATAGAGCGCCCTGGGCTTCAGGTTTGTCAGCTTTGTCAAGCTCATTCTTCCTGTAAATATAAACCAGTCCGTAATCCTCACTTTCCGTTTTCCTGATGTTTTCCGGAAGAGTGCTGTGCCTGGTTTCGATCTCGTTCCAGAGCTGAAGGATAATCTCATCTGCCTCCCTGCGCATCATGTTTACTTTCTCTGTATAATCAAGAGTTTTCTTTATGAGCAGCTTATGTCCGTTCCATTCGTTGAGGAAATTCTCAAACCGCACTTTTACGACCGCGATGGTCGGATTAGTGATAGGGCTGCCTCCTTTTCTTATCCTGTGTTCCTCACCCTCAATTATTCTTTTCCCCCAGCTGATCAGTTCGCCATCACTTGTAAGTGAAGGTACCGTCGATTCGTTTGTCGGCAAACCATAATATGCACGTGTTTCCGCAGGCATATCACCGCGATATACTGCCATATTCATTACCCTTATGAAGTGTGTGAGATAGATCTTGGCCTTCTTTTCCAGTTCATTGTAATCCTTGCTTTTCTTATACTGGGCAATGACAGCCTGCCTCTGGAGCTGAATGGAATGTTCAAACAGTGGAAGGAATCTCTGGAGATTTACTATCGTCTTTGCTGAGAAGGCTACTTTATAAGGAGGAAGCTCTTTCCCCTTTTTTAGCGCAATTCTCATTGCCCGGATCCTGGCAGCATCTGTGTTGGGTAATCTACGATACGGCATATGAACAGGTAGTGTTAATAAGATGTTGGGAACTCATGCGAATATAATATTTATTTGTTAAGAAAAAATAGTATTCGCATTTTAATTCCATTGATTATTAATTTATTCAGATTGTACAATTTCAGGTAAACATTGTTGATAAAAAAATATTAAAAACTCATCTGAAGTTGTTTACGCAGGTGGTTGTGAAAATGTTTCATAAATAAACATTTTAGGTTAATATTCAGGTCGAATAATTGAAAAATAGGCAGATGAATAGTATTTTAGTAATGTTAAATTATTTATTCAAAAATTAAAGAAATGTTTAAACCCGAAGTATACAAAAAGAGGAGGAGCACTCTTCACAAAATGATGAAAACAGGGATTGCACTGTTTTTAGGCAACTCCGAAGCGCCAATGAATTATCCGGCAAATACTTATCATTTCAGGCAGGACAGCGACTTCCTGTATTTTTTCGGACTCGACCTTCCCGGTCTGGCCGGAATAATGGATTTTGAAACAGGAAAGGACTGGATATACGGGAATGATGTAGATATAGATGATATCATATGGATGGGTCCTCAGCCTTCAGTCAGAGATCTGGCAGCAAAGTGCGGTATCCCGAATACTGCACCCTTATCTCGACTTGAAGAAACGGTCAGGAAGGCTGTTTCGGGAAAACGAAAGGTTCATTTCCTGCCTCCGTACAGAGGTGAAAACAAGATGGTACTCGGGTCGCTGCTGAAGGAAAATCCCTGCGGAATGAAAACCCATGCTTCAGCAGAACTCATAAAAGCAGTTATTTCAATGCGGTCTGTTAAGGAACCTGTTGAGATAAGTGAGATCGAAAAAGCAGTTGATATCGCCCGGGAGATGCATATAACAGCGATGAAGATGTGCAAGCCCGGTGTCAGTGAGCAGGAGATCTTCGGGACAATTGAAGGTCTGGCTCTGGCAAAAGGTGGCGGAACAGCATTCCCGGTCATTTTAAGTGTCAACGGACAGACCTTGCATAACCATGCGCATGGAAACATATTAAAGAAGGGAAAGATGATGGTCACGGATGCCGGGGCAGAAACAAACCTCCGTTACTCCTCAGATATTACCCGGACGACACCTGTCGGCGGAAAATTCAGCCAGATCCAGAAGGATATTTACGGGATAGTGCTGAACGCAAACACCGGGGCTATAGCGAAAACCGGACCCGGAAAATCCAACCGCGAAATCCATCTTATGGCATGCAGGATTATTGCAGCGGGATTGAAGGATCTGGGACTTATGAAAGGTGATGTTGATGAGGCTGTGGCAAAAGGAGCTCATGCACTTTTTATGCCTCACGGCATTGGTCATATGATGGGTCTCGATGTACATGACATGGAAGCTCTCGGAGAAGATTACATCGGATACAGTAATAAGGTGAAACGAAGCGATCAGTTCGGACTTGCATTTCTTCGTTTTGCCCTGGAATACAAACCAGGTCATGTCTTTACGATTGAACCCGGCATTTATTTCATACCTGAGCTTATAACCAAGTGGAAATCGGAAGGGAAGTTTAAAGAGTTTATCAATTACAGCAGAACAGGTAAATATATGTCTGTCGGAGGAATACGTATTGAGGATGACGTGCTCATCACCGAAAAAGGGCACAGGGTGCTTGGTAAAGCTATACCGAAAACCATTAAGGAGGTTGAGGCAGTTTGTGCCTGAGAAATCCTATGAACCGCCTTATAGCCATAGGCGATATCCACGGTTGTTTTATGCCGTTCTATGAGCTTGTCGTTAAAACCGTCGATCTGAAGAAATCTGACAGGCTTATATTACTGGGAGATTATATCGACCGCGGCGACCAGAGCAGAGAGGTTGTCGATTTTATTATAGATCTTCAGAACAAGGGTTACGACATAACACCATTGAGCGGCAACCATGAGATGATGCTGGCCGACGCATACAGGGACAGGTCGATGCTTCCTCTGTGGTATATGAACAGCGGAATGACAACCCTGCTTAGTTTCGGTATAAATGATATAAGTGAAATGCCCGGGAAATATCTGGACTTTTTCAACGGTCTCGAATACCATAAGGCTGTCGGAGATTTTTTATTTGTGCATGCCGGTTTTAATGACTATGCAGATGATCCCTTTGAAGATAAATATTATATGGTGTGGGAGTGCCGGCCTTCATATGATAATCCCCGCCTGCAGGGCAAAACAATAATTCACGGTCACAGGCGCAGATTTGTCGGGGAGGTCCGAAAGCTCATCCATGATAAATCGAAAGTAATTCCTATTGATACGGGGTGTATATATGAGAGGGAGCTTGGTTATGGATTCCTGTCAGCTCTGGAAGTCAATTCAATGCAGCTAATTTCTGTGCCAAACAATCAGTACGCCTTATAATATTCCCTGTAAAGTCTGGCAATGCTGGTTAGTTTGATCTTCTTCGGACATTCTGCTTCGCAGGCTCCGGTGTTGGAGCAGTTTCCAAATCCAAGTTCATCCATCTTCTCAACCATGGATCTGACCCTCTCGCGGGCTTCTGCCCGTCCCTGCGGAAGCAATGCAAACTGCGATATTTTAGCTGATACGAATAACATGGCCGAAGCATTTTTACATGCAGCAACACAGGCTCCGCACCCAATACAGATCGCTGTATCGAATGCTTCATCCGATTTTATCCTCTTAACAGGAATCGAATTTGCTTCAGGCGCTGCACCGGTATTTATCGAAATAAATCCTCCGGCGATCTGAATCTTGTCAAATGCACTCCTGTCGACAATCAGATCTTTTATTACCGGAAAGGGCTTTGCCCTCCATGGTTCGATCCATATTGTGTCTCCGTCATTGAAATACCTCATGGAAAGATGGCATGTGGTTATTGCCGGAACCGGTCCATGGGGATGTCCGTTAATATACATCCCGCACGACCCGCAGATCCCTTCCCTGCAGTCGTGGTCAAATGCCACGGGATCCTTATCATCCTCAACCAGCTTCTTGTTGAGTGCATCCAGCATTTCAAGGAATGACATCTCAGGGGAGACATTATCCAATGAATATGTCACGAATGCCCCTTTAGCCGAGGCATTTTTCTGACGCCATATTTTTAAAGTAAGATTCATCGTATACTTTTATTCGTCCTGTTACTTATAACTCCTGACCTTCATCTCCACTTCCTCAAACTTAAGCTCTTCCTTATGCAGGATATGAGGTTTATCTTCACCTGCATATTCCCAGGCAGCCACATATGCAAATTCTTCATCGTTCCGCAGTGCCTCTCCGTCGGGAGTCTGGTACTCTTCCCTGAAATGTGCGCCGCATGATTCCTTCCTGTTCAGTGCATCGGTGATAAGCAGTTCTGACAGCTCGAAGTAGTCTGCCACCCTGCCTGCTTTTTCAAGCTCCATATTCAGCTCGGAATGATTTCCGGGAATTTTTACGTCTCTCCAGAACTCCTCCTTAAGTTCCCTGACAAGTGTCAGTGCTTTCTTCAGTCCCTCCTCATTACGTGTCATGCCGGCATAATCCCACATTACCTTGCCGAGCCTCTTATGAAATGATGAGGCTGTATTGTTGCCTTTCACCAGGATAAGCCTGTTGAGCCGGTCAATGACCGATTTCTCAGCTTCAGCAAATTCGGGGCTGTCGGTCGAGATTTTTGGGATCCTTATCTGATCAGCAAGATAGTTGCTGATCGTATTCGGCAGGACAAAGTAACCATCCCCGGCAGCCTGCATCAGCGAACTTGCACCCAGCCGGTTTGCTCCATGGTCAGAAAAATTTGACTCGCCGATCGCATAGAGCCCCGGAATAGTTGTCATCAGCTCATAATCAACCCACAGACCTCCCATAGTGTAGTGTCCCGCAGGGTAAATCCTCATGGGTTCCTCATAAGGGTCACTGCCTGTAATGGTTTTATACATTTCGAACAGGTTGCCATATTTATTCTCAATGGCCTTCTTCCCCTGCTTGTTTATTGCATCCCTGAAATCGAGGTATACCGCAAGTTTTGTATCACCAACTCCAAATCCTGCATCGCACCTTTCTTTTGCCGCCCTTGAAGCCACATCCCTGGGAACAAGATTCCCGAAAGTTGGATATCTTCTTTCAAGGAAGTAATCCCTTTCTTCTTCAGGTATATTGTTTGCCGGCCTTTTGTCATCTCTCGC
>JADDYF010000021.1 GCA_015712185.1 Bacteroidales bacterium | reverse complement strand
ATCAAGTAAATATGAAAATGTTTATAATAATTTTAGCTGCAGCATCTTTAATAATCGTTTTACTTCAATCTTTTGTAATTATGCCAACAAATAAAACTGAAGAACAAAAACACTCACTTATAAAGAAATACAAGGATTTTGAAATCAGATTTTATCCCTCTGCCACTTTTGCAACAATTAATTCCAATGCAAAAACCTATAAGGATCTTTCGGGCCCCGGATTCCGGAAACTTGCAGGTTATATCTTTGGCGGCAATGAGGCTGAAAAAAAAATTTCGATGACCTCACCTGTTCATATGGATATCAATGATTCTGTTTCAACAATGAGTTTCGTAATGCCTTCTGCATATACAAAAGAAAACCTTCCAAAACCAAATGACCCTGATGTCCAAATAAAAAACACACCAGATGAATATGTTGCTGTAATAAGCTTTGGTGGATATGCCTCTGATAAAGATCTGAAATTCTATTCGGAAAAACTTCAAAATCTTCTGAAAGAAAATGGGATCACCTCTTTAGGAAATTATAGATTCCTGGGGTATAACCCTCCATTCCAGTTTATTGGCAGAAGAAATGAAATAATTGTGGCAGTTGACTGGAAAGAAAAATAGCAACTATTGATTGTAAGATAAACATGAGATTATGAAGAATAAGTTCCTGTTTACGGTAACATATTTTGTGTTGATGTTTTATTTAATGCTTTATCCCTGAATGGGCAGGCCTCTTGTTGTGCCTATGATATGTTAATTCAGGATAGATCTGTAAATTAGCAAACTGACTATCATATTAATTCCGATGAAGGAGATAAAATACGTAAGCAATTCGGTGTGCCAACAAACCTGCTGGGAATATTACCTGGCCGCGTAACATATATAGCTGACAAGAAAGGCAAAGTGATTTATATCTTTAATTCGCAAATGCAAGCCACAAAACATGTTGACGAAGCATTGAGGATTTTAAAAGAACTTCAATAAGGAAAAATTATGAATAGAATTAAGATCGGAGATATGATTCCCTCTTTTACCCTTAAAGATCAGAATGGTAATGATTTTGATATTACCACTTTACTGGGCAGGAAAAAACTGGTAATCTTTTTTTATCCTCAGGACGGGAGCCTGAACTGTACAAGAGAAGCCTGCTATTTCCGGGATCTCTCTGAAGTATTTGATGAGGCAGACGCAGTTTTAATTGGCATAAGCGGTCAATCAGTTGAAAGCCATAAAGAATTTGCAGAAAAAAATGGTCTTAAATACACTCTGTTAAGCGACACCGGAAATAATGTAAGAAAATTATTTGGTGTCCCCGGCAGTATGTTCGGTTTAATACCCGGAAGAGTGACATATGTGGCAGACCGTTCAGGTAAAGTTGTTTATATTTTTAACTCACAGACAGAGGTTCAGCGTCATGTGGATGAAGCTTTAAAGATGTGCCTTTTGCTGAAAAAAACTGACAAAATGAATTTTTAACTATTCTTTACCGGCATTTATAAAAAATAACATTATCAGTAAGATCTTAATAATGAGCCTCTGATGAAGAATCTCCCAGGTTACTGCTGCCAAAACCAGTGATTTCTCTTCAGGAATTTTGATCTTAACGAACAGACCAGGAGACTTGTAAGATTTATATAATTTGAAAAGAATTTGCATCCTAATAAGCGTATTTCTCCTTTTAAAACACAGGTTATAATTCTAAATTTGTCCTATCTTCTCTTCCCCCTTTCTCCCACTCTCCTTATCTCAGTAATGACTTCCCAGAACCTCACTAATCCTAAATATGATTCGTATTGGTTGCCTGCAAAACCACAATTTCATTTTCATTAAAGCATCCAATTGGAATATTTGTTTGCATTTCTGCGTGAAAATTGCAGGCTTAAGTGTATCTATATGCGTAAATTTACCATCTGCAAACTTATAGATCCCTTTGGATTTAATAATCATAAAATTATACTCTTATGAAATACATGCTCTTATTTTTCTTCTTATTTTCCAGTGCTTTCAGTATGGCACAGGGGCAGACCAAAGGTTCGCTTGGAAATGTTGTGATTACATCCAGAAAGAAGAATACCCAGGTACAAACTAATGAAAATGGGGAACTACTTATAAATGTATCTCCAAAGGATTCCCGTAAATTTAAAGCCAATGGATTTGTCCGCTACAGTGACTTCGGTGCCAGGGGTGATGGTAAAACCGACGATATAGACGCCATCGCTGCGGCCCATCTGTTCGCCAATCAGCACGGTCTTCCAGTGAAAGCCGACGAAGGGGTCATATACTACATCGGCGGAAAGAATCGCACGGCGGTCATCCAGACCGACACCGATTTCGGCACGGCTGCCTTTATCATTGATGATTCCAGCATCCAAAACCGTAATGGACATGTATTCATGGTTAGTTCCAGCCTTAAACCTTTCAGACCTGAAGGGATATCTTCCCTTAAGAGGAATCAGGAGAAAATTGACATCTCCCTGCCCGGAACTTGCCTTGTCACCGTCACCAATTCCTATGTAAAACGATACATCCGGTTTGGGCCGAATCAAAATAATGGATCCCCCCAGACGGATATATTTATCGTTGACAAAGACGGCAAGGTGGATATGGAGGCTCCTATTATCTGGGATTTCGACCAGATAACAGACATATCAGCCCTTCCTATAGATGAGAAAACGCTGGCCATCACCGGAGGACATTTCACCACTATTGCCAACAGTGCCGAATCGAGATACACCTACTACAGCCGGGGCATCGCGATCAGGCGTTCCAAAGTTATTGTGAATGGGTTGGAACACCGCATCACAGGCGAGGGAGACCATGGAGCACCTTATGGCGGCTTCATCAACATCAGCGATTGCTCCTACGTGACGGTCCGGAATACCATCCTGACCGGACACAAAACGTACCAGACTATTGGCTCGGCAGGAGTTACGGTCTCAATGGGTACCTACGACATCTCACTCAATCGGGCTCTAAACGTGTCATTTGTTAACTGCAGTCAGACGAATGACATAAATGACAGCAGATACTGGGGAATCCTGGGTTCTAATTACTGCAAGAATCTTGTTTATGATAGTTGCACCTTATCCCGGTTCGATGCCCACATGGGGGTTGCCAATGCCACCATCCGCAACTCCACCCTGGGACACCAGGGAATAAATGCCATTGGCAGCGGAACCTTTACCGTGGAGAATTCCACCATCAACGGAAGGAGTCTTATCAATCTGCGTTCCGACTACGGCAGTTCATGGCAGGGAGAACTCCTCATCCGCAACTGCATTTTTGTACCGGCAGTCAGCAGAACGACCAGTGTCAGCCTGATCGGAGGATCCTATTCCGGGCAGCATGATTTCGGATACACCTGTTATATGCCGGAACGTATCACAATCGAAAACCTTCATGTCGACGACTCCAGACATCCGGCAGACTACAAGGGCCCCGCCATATTTGCAGATTTTAATCCAAAAATGACCGACAATTCCTTCGTGGAAAAGTTTCCCTATGTCATAACCAGGGAAGTCATTCTCAGGAACGTGACTATCGCCAGCGGCAAGACTTTGAGATTAAGTGATAACCCGTTCATATTCAGGGATGTGAAGGTAAACTCCGATCAACGGGCGTTGCATGGGGAATCACTTTTGCAGGGAAATAGGGATACACTGGGAAAGTATTGACGAAGATATCTCTGTCTTTACTCTTCTTTAACACATCCCTTGATTTCTGGTAATCAATTCGCATGTACAACCTGGAACAAAACATTTGTACTGTCAATGCCTGAAAAAATGACCTCCAACCAGGAATATTTTGAATAAGTTACAGTCAGAAACCAGAAGTATCATACAAAGAAGTGTTTTTATCATTCGTGTCTTAGAACCTTGATTTAATTTTGTACATAAAATAACATGTAATGAAATCCATATGTTTTTTCAAACACAAATAAAAATGAAAATAATATTATACATGTGAATTCCATGTGACCACTAAAAACAAAAATTATTTACACATGAAAACTAAATTGATTATTCTGATAGTTTTTGTCGGAACTTGTGCCGGTCAGCAATCTTCAAGGAGCTGGAAAGACGTAAACTATGCCGGAGATGATAAGCAGTATCACTGTCTGGATATATTTTTACCGGAAACCACTAAACCTTTATATCCGGCTATTGTAGTAATTTATGGGAGTGCCTGGTTTGGCAACAATGGAAAAGAATCAGCATTCAGAATTTATGGAAAACCTCTGCTCGAAAGTGGTTTTGCAGTTATAGCTGTTAACCACCGGTCAAGCAGGGATTCGATATTTCCTGCACAGATCAATGATATTAAAGCTGCCATCCGGTTTATCAGGGCCAATGCAAAGTCTTATCAGATTGATTCAAAATTTATAGGTGTGACCGGTTTTTCGTCCGGAGGTCATCTGGCATCACTTGCGGGTACTACCGGAAAAGTAAAGAAATTCACTGTTAATACCGAAAGTGCAGATCTGGAAGGTAAAGTGGGAAATAATTTAAAATTCAGCAGTTCGGTTGATGCAGTGGTGGACTGGTTTGGTCCGACATCTTTCAGGATAATGGATACCTGTGATCCTGAAATGAACCATAATGCCGCTGATTCACCTGAATCGACGCTTGTAGGGGGACCTATACAGGATAATCCTGATAAATGTGCTTTGGCAGATCCGATTACCTACGTGGATAAAAATGATCCTCCTTTTCTGATTATCCATGGCGATGCTGATAACATGGTCCCTTATTGTCAAAGCCAGAAACTCTTTGAAGCGCTGCAGCTGAAAAAGGTTCCCGGTCAGTTTGTTACAGTACCCAATGGCGGTCATGGTCCAGGTGTATTTGAGGATAAATACTTTAAAATGATGACGGAGTTTTTTAGTGCAGAAGCTAATCGAAAATAAGACAGACCAAAAAGATTGATATCATATTTGTTTGTACAGAACAATTTTCTCACCAAACTGGTTGCAACTTTTTTTATCTGGATATATAGTCTGAATGGTGATACTTGTTGTTGTAATTCGAAGAGTTTTTCTTTGATCAGGAAAACATCTTTTTTACGCTACCCTTAATTTCCTGATAGTTTTGATACTCCTTCTCTCCCGCTATCACTTTAAATTCTTCCAGTCGAAAAAGGAACATTTTGTAACTTACATTTTGTAACTTACATTTTGTTATATATTTTTGCAGAAAATCAATCTGTATGAATCCGAAAAAATTATTGAATCCTTTTCCGGTTTCAACTTATCAGGGTCCGGATTATTTCTGCGACCGCGAGCAGGAGACTTCAAAATTGGTCAGCAATATTAATGCTGGTATCTCATCGGCCCTGATTTCGGTAAGAAGAATCGGAAAGACTGGCCTTATTCAGCATGTCCTTTCGCGACTCCCTCATGGATTTAAAGGAATATACATTGATATCCTGGAAACTGAAAACATACATCAATTCCTGAATCATCTTGGTACGGCGTTGCTGCATGCTGAATCTGAGCAAACAGGAACGGGCAGAAAGATTTGGAATTTCATTAAGTCCCTGAGACCAGTCATAACATTTGAAACATTGACAGGTGCACCTCAGGCTTCATTTGATTTAAAGCCAAAACAAACTGAACAGAGTATAGACTCAATTCTGTCTTTTCTTGACAGTCAGCCTTTCAAGACAATTATTGCCATTGATGAATTCCAGCAGATAACAAATTATCCGGAAAAAAATGCTGATTCATGGCTCAGAACCAGAATGCAGCAATTAAAGAACACTGTTTTCATTTTCTCAGGTAGTCAGCAGCACATCATGTCAGAGCTGTTTGCATCGCCTAAACGGCCATTCTACAGAAGTACTTCCATCATGAAGCTTGAAAAGCTCGACTTCAATGTCTATCGTGATTTTATCATCGCGCAGTTTAAGCGTTATAACAAGGAGATCAGTCGTGAAATTTCAGAAGATATATTAGTATTGGGAGACAGGTATACGTACTATATTCAGTTGGTGTGTAACCGGGTATTTGCTGCCACGTCAAAGCAGGTGACTTCGGATATCTGGAAGCAACAAGTTTATGAGTTGTTAAAGGAACAGGAAATTGTATTCTTCGGATATCGCAATATGCTCACAAGAAACCAGTGGCAGTTATTGAAAGCTATTGCTCAGGAGGGGAAGGTTTTCAAACCAACAGGGAAGGAATTTCTCGGGCAGTATGGATTATTGAATTCAGCGTCGGTACTACGCTCCCTTCATTCACTAATAAAATATGAACTTATATTCAGGGATTGCGATTCAGAGGGAATCCCATTCTATGGTATTTATGATGTGTTATTCCAACAATGGTGCCTCATGGTTCAAATTCCATAAATGATAATCTGTAAAAGTTGATAATCAACGATGATGGGCATTAACAGAATGATTGGAAGCATTCCTGAATGTTAATGAATAAAATCTTGTGTTAATCAGGGAACGGAAGCAGGGTAAAAAAATATAGATTAAGATGCTGGATTTGTGGGGATTATTTAGTAAATTGTATAGCCAACCATTTAAATAATTTGCCATGAAGCAAGTTCTAAGTTGTGTTTTTTCAATTATGTGTCTGATCGCATGCACCCAATGTGACAGCAATGTTCAACCGGGAAAGAGAGGATCTTCCTGGTCACAATTCAGAGGACCAAATTGCAGTGGTATTGCCTCACTTAATGATCAACCTCCTGCCGAATTCGGAGAAGATAAAAATCTGCTTTGGAAGATCGACCTGCCTGTGGGAGCTTCCTCACCTGTGATTTGGGACAGCAAAATCTACCTGACTGCTTATGTGGCAGAGAACAAAGAACTGCAGACACTTTGCATAGAAAGGGCAACAGGTAAAATTATCTGGAGTAACTCCATTTTTCCGGAGAAATTTGAGAAGAACCATACTATCAGCAGCCCGGCACAGTCCACTATAGCAGTCGATGAAAACGGTGTATATGTCTATTTTGCATCATATGGTATCCGGAGCTTTAGTCACAAAGGAGAATTGCGCTGGGACTTTCCAATGCCTGTTCACGATTGGGTCAATTATGGTCATGCAAGCTCACCTGTCATCATGGATGACAAAGTGCTGTTAAGTATAGATTTTGGCGATGATAAGATAAGGTGCCTGATGGCTCTCAACAAAAACACCGGCGAAGTGGCATGGAAAACTCCTGTCCAGAATCCGTCAGGGTATAACGGGCATAGCACCCCTGTCCGGTATCGCGATGAGGTAATTTTACACAGATGTGGAGCTGTTTGCGCTTATTCACTCGAGAATGGTTCACCGGTTTGGTGGCTTCCGTTAAGGACGCTCGGTGAAAGTACTCCTGTAATACATAATGATATAATCTATGTGGGTGCATGGACAAATTTTACAGAAGAGGAAAGGCGTGGCAATTTCTTTAATTATGCTACTTTCGAGAAGGCTCTGAATGATTTTGACAGAGATGGTGACAAACTGATCAGTGAAACTGAAATCCCGGGGGATCTTTTGCTTTTTACTCGTCCCGAGCTGCTTGATTACAATGAATATGTCGAATACAATACTATGGATAAAAGGTTTCCGGTTCGATTATTATTTAATCAAATGATAGACCTTGATAAAAGCGGTTTTATTGATAATCCTGAATGGACCGGATTCTACAATTACTGGAAAAGCTTAACGCAAGACCTTGGTATATTAGCTCTTCCCTTGGGATTAACTGGCGAACTGTCTATGAACAATATTTTGTGGATGCAACTCAAAAAGAATCCTGAGATACCAAGTCCTGTAGTATGTAATGAATCTGTATACATGGTAGCAGATGGGGGATGGGTAACCTGCATGGATGCCAGAACAGGGGAAGTAACTTTCCAGGAAAAGATTGGAGTATCAGGTCCTTATATTGCATCCCCCGTTGCAGCAAATGGTCATATTTATGCAGCATCTCACAGTGGGAATGTGATGGTAATAACAGCACAAAAGAAACCGACGGTAGTGTTCCGAACCCAGGTAGAAGGCAAAATACTGGCCACACCTGCTATTGAAGGAAATCATCTGTACATAAGGACGTCTGATCATTTATATGCTTTTATAAATGATAAAAAGAGATAAGCTTCAGAGATATAAAGGCTGATATCAGGTATTGATTGATGATCAGTATTATCTGGAAAAGACAAAATCTCAGGATATCATTCGAAATAGTTAAACCTGTTGATGATGGACACATTTGGAAGTACATTGTAAAAGAACTCTATAAGACTCAGAAATTAGGTGAGCACACAAAAACACCCATATAAAATAATTGTTACTTTTATGCTCAGTTTATCAACGATGAACGGCGTGACGGTCTTGTTTGTATGAGTGAGGATGGAAAGATAATGTGGAAAACAATGCGTGAGCTGCTTTTCGATAAGGGCAGCATGATACTGGCTGATGGGATTATTATTGCAACTGATGGCAGAAATTGTTTGTACCTGATTGAACCATCTCCAGCCGGATTTAAACCTCTTGCAACTGCTGAAGTTCTCAAAACAGATTCAAATACAGAAAACAATCAGACAACGGCCCCGAGGATGGGTGGAGGGGCTCTGAACTAGTCTCCACTGGCACTTTCCAACGGCAAACTTCTGCTCAGGAATCAAAAACGGTTATTTTGTGTTAAAGTCTCAAAACATTACTTTTATAAAATAAGTATAATGATATCGACTAAGCTTTAACATTGTATTACATAATTCTATTTGTATGAAAACATTAACATTATCACTAAGTCTTTTATTAGTTCTTACTGGTACCATAAGGGCACAAAAAGCCAATGACTGGCGCCCGGAAAACCGTACCGGAGTTTCTTCAGAAACGGGTCTGATGAAGTCATGGCCTGAAGCCGGACCGACAATGCTCTGGTCTAACCTCGAACTCGGCAGCGGTTACTCATCACCTTCGTTCGGAAACAAGGTTATATATATTACAGGAACCAAAGACACTGCTGATATCCTGTATGCATTAAGCATGGAAG
>JADDYF010000454.1 GCA_015712185.1 Bacteroidales bacterium | reverse complement strand
GCCAGAACACTTGTAAACCAGATACGCAACAGGGCGAAAACCAGCACTCCGGTAATGGGGCTCTGCTCAAGCTTTTCAAATCTGGGATCAAACCCTGTTGTCGACTGGACAAAACCTGCTGCCAATTACAAAGTTGATCCCTATCCTCCTGAACATCCGGCATTCTCATCAAAAGCTGAGGCAAGAAAAGCGGTAAGGATGGAGATCAAGCTCGAATTTGCGACTGAAGGTCACCGTTTCTTTGATCTGCGCAGATGGAAAATAGATGATGTAGTCCTGAACGACTATATAGCCCGCGATGTTAAATTCAGGACATTTATGCAGGGCGCTGTCTATGATCCTGAGGAGGATGATTTCTGGCCTTTACCCTCATCTCAGGTAGAATTCCAGAAACGCGTTTTGCAGCAGGACCCTGCCTATAAATAATCATAAATGCCGTGAAAGCCCCGGGCAAAGTATATGGATTTTTACTTTTTTCACTTCTGCTGATACTGAATAATTCTTCGTGCAATAAAACTCCTGAATTACCTGCAGTAATCACATCTGAAGTAACTGATATCACCCAGACCTATGCTTCATCAGGCGGCACTGTCCTGAATGACGGTGGTACGGAAGTCACTGACAGCGGCGTCTGCTGGAGTACCTCTGAAAATCCCATAATATCTGACAGTAAGGCATCGTGCTGTGCGGGGACTGGCTCTTTTATTATCAGAATAAAGCAGCTTTCTGCCGATACAAGGTACTATGTAAGGGCTTATGCTACTAACAGTGCAGGTACAGGTTATGGAAACCAGGTAACCTTCATGACAGGCGAAATAACCTTACCCGGTGTCATAACTACTTCAGTTACAGGAATTGATCTGACGACAGCATCAGCCGGGGGATATATATTCAACAACGGAGGAGGGCATATCTCGGCCAAGGGGGTATGCTGGGGCAAATCGGAGAATCCGACTGTTGATGATTTTAAAACTAATGATGAGTTTTTATCCTGGAGTCCTGAAAGATTTTCAAGCATCCTGAATGGATTGACACCCGGATCAAAGTATTATCTCAGGGCTTATGCAAGCAATGAACTAGGAACATCATATGGAACTCAGATCAGCTTTACAACACTGTCGGTAAACCCTCCGACCTTCAATCCGGATAAGACTTACGGAACTGTTACTGACATTGACGGGAATATATATAAAACCATTCAGATCGGAATCCTGATCTGGATGGCCGAAAACCTTAGAACCACAAAGTATAATGATGGATCATCAATTCCGCTGGTTACAGGTGATAATAACTGGGTCAACCGGTCTTCTGCAGCAATGTGCTGGTTTAATGATGATCCGGGTATATATAAGGATATCTACGGAGGGTATTATAATATTTATGCTGTAAATACAAAGAAGCTATGTCCCGCAGGCTGGCACGTTCCGGACAAAACTGACTGGTCCCAGATGATTTCATACCTCGGGAATGAAGTGTCGGCGGGTGGTAAAATGAAGGAATCAGGTACTTTAAACTGGATGAGCCCCAATTACGGTGCAACAAATGAATCCGGTTATACGGGTCTCCCTGCCGGCTGCCGGAGGGATAAATTCCTTCAGCGTGGCATTTCAGCTTATTGGTGGTCGGCCACTTCAAATTATATTTATTCAGGAACTTATTATGACTCCTATGTTTTAGATTACAGGTACAAGAGCATCAGCGTAGTCATTATGACCTATTCCGGAAGCGGATTAAATATCCGCTGTGTGAAGGACTGATAATATATGATTGGCATAGAAAGTGTGAGTTATAGAGTGTTTATCAAAAACATTTCTTTAAAATGATTAATGAATATGAAAAATAATGGCACAGGCAAGAATGAAAGAATGGACCGCCGTTCAATGGTACAGAAAGGATCTGCCCTGGCTGGGGCAGGATTTTTAGGTTCCTTTATTACTCCGCCGGTTAAACCTCCCGAAAAAGTAATCAATAATATTTTTAATGTCAGGGATTTTGGAGCCACGGGGAACATATCTGATAACGCAACAATGCCTGTTCGTTCAGCCATCGATGCATGTTACGCTGCCGGAGGTGGTAAAGTCTATGTCCCGCCAGGTGACTTTACAGTGGGAACACTGCAGTTAAAAGACAATGTCAATCTGCATCTCGAATCGGGTGCAACACTATTCCTGAGCCAGGATACAGCTGATTTTATTCAGGGATCGCGTACAATGATCTTTGCACAGGACGCAAAAAATATTGCCGTAACCGGTAGAGGAACTATTGATGGACTGGCAAAATACGAATTCGTTGAAATGCGGGGAATCGATCCGGAAATAGCGACGGAAATAGAGATCGCACAGAAGGCAGGGGTGGATATGCGGAGATATTACAGAACAGGTATGCAAACATATATGTTCATTCTTAATAATTGCACCGATATCCTTTTGAGCGATATATCTGTTATCCATTCACCTCTCTGGAATGTCCGTCTGAATGACTGCAACCGTGTTTTCATAAGAGGTGTTTATATTTACTCGGATCTTGAGAAGGGAGTAAACGCCGATGGGATTGACATCTGTTGCACAAGCAATGTTACAATTTCCGATTCGGTGATTGTTACCGGTGATGATGCGATTGTGCTTAAGACACCAGCGCGGAGAGGACAGGAAAAGGTCAATCCTGTTGAAAATATTGTCGTAACAAACTGTGTTCTTACCTCATCATCAACCCCCCTTATGATAGGAACCGAAACATTTGCAGATATCCGTCATGTTATCTTCAGCAATTGCACTATACGCAATTCCAATAAGGGATTTGGTATAAACGTTCAGGATGGGGCAACTGTCAGCGATGTAATCTTCAGGAACCTGACTGTTGAAACAAACAGACGGCACTGGAACTGGTGGGGTAGCGCCGAATTGTGCAAATTTAAGCTCAGCAAAAGGTCGGATACTTCAAAGCTTGGCAGGATAAGGGATATCGTTATTGACACGGTAATATCACATCCGCGCGGGACAAGCACTATTAAAGGTCAGCCGGAACAGCCGCTTGAAAATATCAGGATCAATAATGTCCAGATCTTTATGGCTCCTGAGGATGCGATCGATAAAAGAAGCTCCCATGCCCTTGTTGCAGAGGAAGTCAAGGGACTTTTTATCCGGGATATGACAATCAAATGGGATGAAGAAAACCCGGAACAAAACTGGCAAAGCGCTCTTGTGCTGAAGAATGTTTCCGATTTTGAAATAAGGTGCTTTTCGGGACGTCAGGGACTTGTCAACGGATCCAGCCCGGCGATTCATCTCGAAAATATTTCAGAAGGCCTCATTGCCGAATCAAGGGCTGAAGCAGGATGCAAAACATTTATAAGGATCAGTAAAGCTGACAGTAAAAATGTTGTCCTGAGGAATAATAATATGACAAAAGCCACAAAACCTGTTTCTTATTAAAGCATGGTTTAAATTCAGGGATAAAAGCAGACCCGTGTCCGACAGAAAGAAACCTTATACACTCTTAAATATGAAAACCTTTAAAAATATTCTGTTTTTTGCCTTTACCGCAATTTTGTTTGCTGGTTGTTCAGGAAAGAATCCTATTGAGATGATAAGAGGGGATAAAGATATCCCTCATCTTGCAAAGCAGGGAACCTCAACGCAGCTCATTACCGGAGGATCACCATTTCTCATGCTGGGAGGCGAGCTGCATAACTCAAGTATGGGCGGCTTTGAATACATGAGGCCGATCTGGAAAAGAATGGCTGATGCAAACCTGAATACTGTAATTGCAACCGCTTCCTGGGAACTTGTTGAACCGGAAGAAGACAGGTTCGATTTTGAACTGGTTGACAGCATGATAGTGGGGGCAAGAAAAGAAGGCATTAAACTCGTTGTAATATGGTTCGGGAGCTGGAAGAACAGCGCATCAACATATGTACCTTCATGGGTAAAGCTTGATCAGAAACGGTTTCCCCTTGTAAAAGATGAGGGAGGCAATACTCTGAACATATTATCGACATTTTCAGAAGAAGCTAGCAAAGCAGATGCAAAAGCATTTGCTGCCCTCATGAAGCATATCCGCCAGGTCGACAGCAAATACAATACAGTCCTTATGATGCAGGTTGAGAATGAGATAGGGACCCTCCGCACTAAACGTGATTACAGCGAGCCTGCCAACGCAGCATTTAATGCTCCTGTTCCGCCTGAGCTGATGGACTACCTTGCGAAGAATAAAGTTTCTCTTCATCCGGGTGTTCTTGAGGCCTGGGGGAAACAGGGCTGTCCGGGAACAGGAACATGGGAGGAAGTGTTCGGCAAAGGCGTGCTGGTTGACGACTGGAGAGGGATGTCTTATCTGACAGAAGAACTATTCATGGCCTGGAATTATGCAAGATATATTGAAAAGATCGCAAAATCCGGCAGAGAAGAGTATAACATCCCAATGTATGTAAATGCATGGCTGAAGCAGCCCGGACCGAGCGGGCATGCTCCGGGAAACTATCCGAGCGGAGGGCCGACACCCCAGGTGATCGATATCTGGAGAGCAGGTGCACCGTCGATCGATTTTATTGCTCCGGATATATACATTGTTGACCATTTCAGGTATGTCTGCGATCAATATACCCTTTCGGGAAATCCTCTGTTCATCCCGGAAACCACTGGTGATGGCGCTGCGGCTGCCAGGGCATTTTTTGCTTATGGAAGATACAGTGCAATGTGCTATGCCCCGTTCGGTATAGATGGCGGTGATGCCGGGGCAAATGTCGGTGAAATTTCAGATATGAAGGATGCTTATGGCACCTTGAAGCAGATAATTCCGCTGATTATCAGGTACCAGGGAACTCCGAATATCAGCGGACTGATGGTTAGTGACATTTCAGGGATCGATTCCATAATAATCGGGGGTTACAAGATCAGGGGCACACTTCCTCGAAGGTTTAATTTTCCCGGGGCAGGTATACCTGCAGGACAAGGACAAGGATCTGTGCAACAGGCCAGAAGACAGGCGGGAGGCTGCCTGGTCATCACAGTGGGACTGGGTGAATACTTTATTGCCGGACGAAACATGTCACTTAATTTTGCCATGGCAGATCCTGAATCAGTTCAAAAAGTAAGTTTTCTCTCGCTGGAAGATGGCAGGTTTGTAAATGATCAATGGATCACAGGCCGCCGGCTGAACGGTGATGAGTTCAGGATCTCATTTCCATCTGACAGGAGTAAAATTTTTAAAGTGAGCCTTTACAGGTATTAAGCAAATGACTTCAGAAATTCCGAATCTTCCTGAAAAGACATCATTTGACGAACCTTTTAACCGGGGGGAAATTAACTTAATCAGCTAAAATATATATCATTTAAAAAAGGAGATCCTATGGTTGATTCAGAAATGGTTCTTACAGGTCAGACAATTGCTTATACAGCTTATTGTATAGTAATTATTCTGCTTGTTGCCTGGTTTGCCTGGAAGGTCACAGGCAAAGGTGACGGAAAGGGCGTAAAGCCTGCAATCTTCTACACTTTCGTTGGTTTCCTGACGGTTCTGGGTGTATCGCTGCATATCATAACCTATAATACGATACCCTGGACAAAAGTTGATCTACACAGGTCTGATTACAAACCTGACAAGACATTCAGCATTACTGTCAGAAACCACCAGTTCATCCTGCCATCAGAAAAAATGGTCATCAATGTAAATGATGATGTTCTTTTTGATGTGAAGTCAGAAGACCTTACCTATGGTTTCGGCCTTTTCAGGGAAGACAACAGTCTGCTTTTTCAGATGCAGGTTGTACCAGGGCATAAGAATGATGTCATCTGGCATTTTGACAAACCGGGGGTGTTTGCAATCCGCTCCACTGAATACTCGGGTCCCAAAGGGGTTTTCATGATCGTGAAGGATGCGGTTGAAGTTGTGTCAGCAAATACAGCAAACTAAAAAGTTACCTGGCTATTTTAATACTATTCTATTATGAGTTTCTCTAAAACATTAATTACCGGTGAGGAGGCGCTTTTCAAATCTGAAACTCTCACTCCGATGCAAAAGCTGACACTGCGTTTCGTTGTTGTTGGTCTGATTTATTTCGGTTTCGTTGTAATTGAAGGCATGCTTATGAGACTTTATGAAGTCAAACCTGTTCCATTCATTACCGAGAATCAGTTTTTTGCTATTCTTACTGCTCATCCGCTGGTTGGTATTTTCGGATCGAGCTATTCAATAGTGTGCGGAGCATTTCTGTTTCTGGTACCCTTCCTGATGAAAAAACCACTCTGGAGCATAAAGCTCGGTAACTGGACATTTATCCTTATAGCTGTCGGAACATTTGTATTCTGGTTTGCCGGTTTTATAAGCCATTATGCGCCGCTTTACACACTTTACTGGCCTCTACCGGCTGATTTTTCTCAGTTCAGTGTCTGGGGCGGAACATTCTTTATTGCCGGGATTGCCATGGTTATGGCAGGAACTGCTTTATTCATATTAAATATCTTTAAAACCATCACATACACCCCTGAAGGATGGGCAAAGCAGCGCTGTGGTGCCCTGCTGTCATCTGCCCTGGGTGTAACCGGCTTTAATAATCTTTTCAGAAAAAACAAGAAAGAGCATCTTGTGCCTCTCCCTGTTGCAGCGGTCGCAAGGGGAAGTGTTGACATGGCCTTGAATACGGCCACGATTCTTTTTACAGGTGTACTGATTCTTGTCTATATGATAGGATCGATACTCGGATATGATCTGAAAGAGACGGCTATAGATGCCCTGCTCTATAAGAACTGGTTCTGGTGGGGTCTTGATCTTATTGCAGACGGACTCGTGCTGATATTTGTCGCGGGAACCTGGTACCTCATTGCAACCCTTATCACAAACAAACCTCTCTTTATGCAGAATATAGCAAGGGCAGCATTACTGGTTGAACTTGTGGTATCATGGACTGTATGGTCACATCACCTGCTTTCTGATCAGGCTCAGCCTGGCATACTTAAAGTTGTATCCGGTGAAATGGTTACTGCATTCGAGCTTATCACACAGGGGCTTGCATTCTTTATTACACTGGCAACCCTTTGGAGCGCCAGGCCTCTTAAAATGACAAATCCATTGAAATTCCTGCTTGGCGGATTACTAGGATTTGCACTTGCAGTCCCGGCAGGGATCATGCAGGCGGATGTAGGACTTAACAGGATCCTTCACAATACACAATGGGTTGTCGGACCGCATGTCCATGTTGCAGTACTTGTCGGCCTTACTATGACTCTCTACTCAGCAATTTATATACTCTTTCCGATCCTTACAAACGGAGCAAAATTATATAGTCAGAAGCTGGTGAATATCCATTTCTGGTGCCATCTGACAGGAGGAATCGGCATGGGTTCTTTTATGGGAATGGCCGGACTCAAAGGCATGTTGCGGAGGACTCTTTATGTTGACGGTGAATTTAATACTCTTATGATACTTGCTGCGCTTTGCGGAACATTGATATTGGCTGGATTTATAGCATTCTTTATTAACATTGTCATGAGTGTCGGATTAAAGGGAGTACTTGGTATTTTCACGCCCGCAAAGATTAAAACAACTGATTTGACTCCGTTATAATAATCTTACAGACAATTACTTTATTCCTTTTTCAATTTAAATAGTCTCCTGACAACTATCTGTCAGGAGACTTTATTTTATGAACCGGATTGCTGCTGCACCATCCCGATCAGATAAATCAGTGGGAGAGGGTCGTTTGAGGACTTTCACTCCTGTCTCACCCTCTGACGTGTCAGCGAAAGAGGGCTCTTTTTTCATTACCCCGAACCTGCATACCGGCAGGCAGGCGGACAAAAGTGCAACCTAATCCTATCTGAACTTAAAAGTTCTGATTGCCTTTTCCGGAATCATTTTGCAACCCTGACACACATCAACCGATTTTGATCCCTGAGTAGTAGCTTGCCGTCAGCAAGCGCCATGGCAGCCCAGTTCTGGGTTAATCCTCCTACTCTTGAAGCCAGTTGATCATTCTCCGACCCTGTTCCTCCTTCTTTAAGCACTTCAGCCGATGCAAGTGGTTTGAATCCTGTCGGATCAAGTTCTATCAGATACAATTTCGTTCTGCCGTCGGTAGCCAGGACAAGTCCGTCGACAAGGATCATGCTACCTTTATCGAAAAGAGGTTCGCGGCCAGTTTTCCACATTACCTTGCCATCCATGTTCATGCATGCCAGGCCGTCACGTTTACTGTTGGTTGTGAATTGTGCATAAAAATGATCCTTATACAGTATTGGTGGTTTGGTGTGATCACCGAAATCATTATGCCTGAAAAGCTCTGTAACACCAAAGCTGCCATCTGCCTTTTTTTCGACTTTTATCATTGCTGTTCCCAGTTCATATCCTCCCACGACGAGCACTCTGCCCTCACCGGCATCAAGTGCACTGGCCACCTGAATATGATTCTGCCAGTTATTATATTCCCAGAGAATTTCCCCGGTGAGTGGTCTGATTCCGACAATCCTGCCCATAGTCTGCGGCAATTCCCGGTGTCCGATAGGATTAGTAGATGAAATTACCATGGCAATATGGTCTTCTCCGGCTATTTTTACTATAGCCGGACTGGCATAAGTTTCATTGCCAAGATTGGGCGTTTTCCAGACGACATTACCCGTGAGTTTATTATATGCTACCAAACCGGCATCAGGAGCCTGCGATAGAACAAGTAGCAAATTACCGTATATGAGAGGGCACTGCGTAATGGCCCATATCGGAAGTCTATCGCCACCGAAATCCTTCCAGACGTTTTTATTCCAGACGGGCTTGTGTGTGTTGATGTCAATGCAATACAGGTCGCCGTTGTGACCACATGAATAGACATAATTGCCATCTACGGCCGGAACGCTTCTGGATCCGGGAAACATTGCAGTACCCGGAGCAGGATAACTGTATCTCCAGAGTTCCTTGCCATTTGAAAAGTCAAAACACCTCATAATATCCTCGACCTCGTCCGTCCTGTCGAGTAAATAGACCTTCCCGTTTTTGATAACAGGCCCGCCAAAACCCTTTCCTACATCCACTGCCCATAGAACTTCCGGTCCCTTCTCCGGCCAGGAGCGCAAAATACCTTTCTGGGGTGAAGTATTATTCCTGTTTGGTCCCATATACTGAGGCCAGTCCTGGGAGTTGGAATCCGACATACAGGAAAATAACAAAAATGCGGTAAAAAGCAGTTTAATTTCTTTCATAATTTTTATGGATTTTTGGGTTAATTAATAATGAGAATTGAATAATTTCATCTTTTATTTCTTTGGTAGTGTTTCAACAGCGGATACAGTCCTGAAAAACTGTGGCAACCGGGTGCCTTCATTCATAGTTCCCTGGTATACAAACATTTTTACTCATAAGGCTCTTTTTCAGGTAAAAAAATTAATTATTTATGTGTCTTTGCCAGAATTTAACAGCCAGATCAAGCCATCCTTCTGCATCTGTGCCTGTGCCAAGTCCAAATCCGTGCCCGGCAGTTTGATACTTGAGATATTCCACTTCTACTCCGGCATTTCTCAGATTCTCAACACGTATTTCCACCGTATTGGCATTAACAATTCCATCGTTGGCAGCCACGATAATGAAAGCAGGAGAGAATTCACCTGAATAGCTTGATTGCCCTGTATAGGCAATTATCGCCGTTGCCGGTTTTGGAATATTACCGCCTCCATAAGCGGATACCCCGCTCAGGGCAATGTTTCCTGCCATGCGGGCTCCTGCCGATCCTCCCCATACTGAATAATCTCCTGTGCCTGCTTCCAGAGAGTCAGCATTACGGAAGATAAAAGCTATTGCAGATGCAAGATCTTCGGTAGCTTTTTGCTCGCTGCCTATCCTGTATCGAATAACAAAAGCATTATAACCTTTTTTGCTTATTTCCTGAGCGAGCGGAAATCCTTCATGAAGTGAACCGACATAGGAGAAACCTCCTCCCGGACAGATTATTGCAAATGGGGCCCTGCGACTGCCACGGAAGAAAAAAAGACCTGTAAATCTTTTCCCGGGATCTTGTCTCTTTTGCTCGTCTGTATAGAAATCGTAGAAAATTGTCCTGCTTGCATTTACCTCGTCGATCATGTTATTCAGCGAACCAATTACAATGTCGGGGTCAACATGACTGTGATAAGGCATCAGTGAGCTTATTTCTGACAACCTCGTGTCAAAATACCCGGAATTCTTGTCAAGGGGTAATAATAACTCTCCGAAACCTTTAAATGCAGGGTGATTTACAATGTCACGGACATAATTATCTGCGGTTAAATGGTCAGGCACGTTAAATTCTGATTTTATGGAATTAAATCCTTCAGCGAGGTCATCCTTTGTTTTACACTCGGAGAAGATAACCAATAAAACCGATAATATCAAATTATAGTTTAGCAGAAAACGATGTGCCATAAAGACTATTGTAACAAAATTTATGTGAAAGAGTCATAGTTTTTACTTTTTAATCCGAAGCCTCTTAATACTTACCTCACTACCCTGTAATTCCTGGTAAATGTATAACTCAGACCTACATTCCAAAGGAAATCATAATCGGATGGGATATCTGATCTCAGGGGTTTGTTTATCAATCCTGATACCGATATAGGACAATTGCTCTTACTAACTGAAAATCTGGTATTTAAAAACGCACCATCATTATCATCCATTCTCAGGTAGTAAACTTCCGGATCAAGTCTTGCAGAAATATTCCTCGTAATGGGAATATTTGAGAATGCGGGCCTTAAGGAAAGCATAATGGTATTCTGAGTTATAAATGATTCCAAACCACGGTTATAAAAAAGATACAAACCTACACCAATGTATTTAGTGACCTGATAATTGGGTTGAATTGCACCAACAAGGTAACGGGTGGTTCTTATTATTTCCTGAGGTGTACCGGGAGCAGTGTAAGAAGTAATGGTCTTATACGCCAGTGAATAATTTGTATGATATGTGATTTTTAATTTTTGAGTGATCGATCCGTAATATCTCCACCAGAAAACCATAGCCCAGGGTTTTCCGTCAAGTGCAAAACGAAACTGTGGTTCGAAAGTCAGTTTTCTGCCTATTTTCAGGTCAAAGGTTACGGCAGGTTTTCCTAATGTCAGGTTTGGTATCGTTGAGATGCCTTTACTCTGAATCAAGGCAGCAGCAGTAAAATTATTTATTTTGACAACTGTACTGTCACTTCTTAGTGCAGATAAAGTATACGGTATACCAGTTAAAATTAAAGGTAATATGAGCTTTATCAGGACTGAATTTTTTGAGCACATGGATTCCACTGCTTTCCAGGTTAAATACCACGTGATTGCAGATGATCCCCCGACTTGAT
>JADDYF010000423.1 GCA_015712185.1 Bacteroidales bacterium | reverse complement strand
GTATTTACGTATGTAACAACCGTTCTTCCCGGATTATCCTTTATAAATTTTATAAAATCTTCTGCCTTGCATGAGTCGGCAAGAGAACATCCTGCGTTCATATCGGGAAGCAGGACCTTTTTTTCAGGTGCGAGTATTTTTGCGGTTTCTGCCATGAATTTTACACCTGCAAAAAGAATGATATCAGCTGTATTCGAAGCAGCTTTCTGTGAAAGGGCAAGACTGTCGCCGACAAAATCAGCTATATCCTGTATATCACCTGTCTGGTAATAATGCGCCAGGATTATGGCATTTTTCCTTGCCTTCATTCTCCCTATATCTCTTATATAATCTGGCTGCTTTCTGACGGCCATATTCTGTTATTTTATTAACAATATACTTTTAAACTATTTTAATTTAAAAATTTATGATTATGATAGTATCCTGTTAATTCTGTTGATACATAAAAAAGATTTTTGTTGTTTTTTTCGTAGCTATTAATGAGCGAACATGTTGTTAACAGGTCAAAAAACATACCATTTTTGGAAATCAGACTGTTAGTGTCAGTATTAACAAGTGTTATGATCGAATTGTTGATATTGGCACCGGAACAAATTTAGAGTTTTTACTGTTTATTCAGGGTTGAAATAAAGACTTTATTTAATAATAACTTTATTCAAAACCCGGTTGTCTGAGTGAAAACGTAATAAATCCCCAAAACTGATCAGTTTATTAAATAAAAACCATAAGGAATTTACACATTATGAACAGGAACTACTGACCATTAATTTTAAAAAGCTGAAATCATAAGGTCGCGGACGAAGTCTGATAAGATTAATTATTGTTTAAAGAGAGTCAGGGACTGCATCAGGGAAACATATTCAGCGAATAAATGTTATTTGTCAATATGGTGCAAAAAACTTAGAGGTTAAAGATGTTTTTCTTACTAATATTGGATCATTTATAGTAATTTGCGAACATTAACAGGAAAAAATAAATCAGGTGACAAAGAAGAAAATAGCAATTACATCCGATCATGCCGGTTTCTATCTGAAGGAGAAGTTATTTAAATACCTGGTAAGTAAGAAGTATGAAGTCAGGGATCTCGGAAGCAAAACTGATGAAGTAAGCGACTATCCCGATTACGGGCATGCGTTAGCAGATGCGGTTGCTTCGGGGGAATATGACCTGGGCATCACAATATGCGGCACCGGCAACGGGATGAATATGGTTGTCAATAAGCATCAGGGTATAAGAGGGGCATTATGCTGGAATGAAGAGATGAGCCGGCTGGCTCGGGCACATAATGATGCCAATATCTGCGCTCTGCCCGGAAGATTCATCTCGGAATCAGAAGCTTATCTTATTGTAAAAACCTTTGTTGAGACATCGTTCGAGGGTGGCCGTCATACCCCCAGGATTGGTAAAATTCCGATAGTGAAATACTAGTATGCTTTCAAATTCCTGCAGATATGGTATAAGAGCAGTAATTTACCTTGCAAGTTTATCGCGCGGCAAAGTAAAAACAGGTATTAAGCAGATTTCCAAAGATCTGGATCTTCCGTCGCCCTTTCTTGCCAAGATACTCCAGCAACTTGCAAAACAGAAAATACTCGATTCCACAAAAGGTCCGCACGGAGGATTTTCTCTTTTGAAAGATCCGGCAAAAATTTCACTTCTCGATATAGTAAGGACAATAGACGGTGAGGAAGTACTTACGAACTGTATTATTCACAGCGAAACCTGTGTTTGTGTTGATAAGAACAAAAAACCATGTCCGGTACATAGTGATTTTAACGAAGTGAGAACCGAACTGATAAAGCTGTTCAGGAACAAGACAATACAGGATCTTGTAACAGAGGCAGGCAAATCTGAAAAAATCGTTATTTAGATTGTTCCCTGTAGTAGGGCTTCAGGAACAGCCACAAAAACAATGCTGCTGTTATCCCTGCGGAATTTGATATTGCATCAAGAATCTCTGCCTTGCGGTTGGTTGTAAGCAGGAACTGCAGAAACTCCAGCAGTGTCCCGAAACAGAAAGGCAGAAGAGCTGCGAGCAGCAAATGCCTGGTGGTTCCGAAAGAATTCCTGTGTTCAATAATTATAACCATCATAAGCACGAAGTAAAGTGAGAAATGGCCTATTTTATCAATATATGGAATATTGATTACATCGCCTACTCCCGATGTCAGTGAACCCGCAAGACTAAGATAAAGGATGATCAGCGAAGTAATAATGGTAAAGATATTTCTCTTCAGCATTTATTGAGTTTGATGCAAATGTAATTAAAAAATGGTATTTTATTTATAATTTTGAACGTCGCATTTTACGGGTATGGCAGGCATTTATATACATATACCTTTTTGCAGAAAGCTGTGTAATTATTGTGATTTCTATCATGTGATTGCTGATTCTGATAACAACGATTTTATCAATGCCCTTCTGAAGGAAGCAGAACTAAGGAAGAATTACCTTGGAAAGGAACCTGTCACAACTATATATTTCGGCGGAGGTACACCATCGGTTTTGTCTGTTAAGGAGATTGGAACAATACTCGATCATCTGAAACAACTTTTTGTTGTTGAAGAGAAAAATGAGATTACTGTTGAGCTAAATCCGGATGATGTCACAACCGGTTATTTGTATGGTCTTAAAGATCTTAATATCAACAGGATAAGTCTGGGTATCCAGACGTGGATTGACAGGGACCTGCGAAAGCTGAACAGGAGACACAGCAGTGAACAGGCCATGGTTGCTCTCGGAGATGCTTTAAGAGCCGGATTTGAAAATGTGACGATAGACCTTATTTACGGCATTCCGGGAATGAACCTGGGTGAATGGATTTCCAATCTCGAAATTTCATTCGGATTCGATATTAAGCACCTGTCTGCTTATCATCTTACAATTGAAAAAGGGACAGTTTTCGGAAAGATGAAGGAAAAAGGATTGCTCGAAGAGGTTGACGAGGAGGAAAGCGTATCCCAGTTCAACACTCTGATCGAAAAAGCAGAGGCAGCCGGATTTATACAATACGAGATCTCGAACTTCGGAAAACCCGGATTTTTTTCTGTTCATAACATAAATTACTGGAAGCAGGTAAACTACCTCGGATTAGGACCGTCGGCTCATTCGTTCAACGGTTATTCACGGCAGTGGAATGTACGCGACCTGAAGAATTATATTAATCATATCAGTAAGGGAAAACCGTTTTTCGAAAGGGAAGAACTTGATCTGAAAACCAGATTCAATGAGTATATTATGACTTCACTGCGTACAATGTGGGGTATCGACCTGGAATATGTTGAAGAGACGTTTAATAAGGAAGGGTATGATTATGTTGTCAATCTCTCAGGTAAATTCAAGGATTACGGACTTATGAAGCTTGATAAAAAAAACCTGGTCCTTACGAACCAGGGTAAAATGATATCTGATAATATTATATCGGAGTTTATAATGCCACCCGATAAGTAGATTAGCGCTTGGTAAGCATGAAGTTGGTCCTGCCGATTATGTTATTTTCAAGATAGAGTTCCACACTGTAATTCCCTTCGATAAAATCACCTGTATTATCAAGGTAAATGCACATCTCAATATCCTGGTTCATGTAATCAGCGGTTCTGCTTGCTGAATAGATCAGCTGTTGTCCGCCAAAATCAAAGAGATTATCCGGGCTGCTTGTAATAATCAGCGAATCGGGACGGATCACACGCATAAACACTTCCTTCGGACCTGCTGCCGCAATTGGGTTTTCACGCAGGGTAAAACAGATCCTTAATTTGTCGAGCAGGCTAAGCCTCGATGTCTCTTTCCTCTTCTTGTTCAGTGCGGCTGCAACTATGTCTTTCGCCTGTATAACCGAAGCTATTTCAACTTTAGAACCCAGTTCATCCTTTACTTTGGAAAGTTCGATATTTGTTTCCTGTACCTGTGTCATCTGCTGCCGTATCTCGGTATTTTCAGCTACAAGCATCTTATTACGTGTGTTCAGGGAATCTATCTGGACGATATAGCTTTTCATTATCTCTCTCATTGTCCCTATCTCGCTTCTGTATTTTTTGATAAGCTGAACATTTGAGGCATTGATCGAAAGCAGCTGAATGATTCTCTTCTTCTCTCTGTCAAGATTTGCATTCAGGCTGTCGTTGTCCGTTTTCAGAGTATCATAGGCATTAGCCATTCTCATCAGCTCTGCTGCCAGGGAATCTTTTTCCTCTGTAAGGGCTGCCTCCATCTCTATCATCTTGTTCTTCTGGTCAAAATACATTATAACAAGAAAAATAAGTGCTGCAGCCAGTATGATGGATGTGGCGATCATGGCAATCGGAGCACTCTTTTTTGTATCGTGTGGTTCAGGAGGTGTATTTGTAATTTCTGTCATAATCGTACTTTTAATAGATTTCGGTTTGCAAAAATAATAATAACAGTCAACATATAATAATTTCCAATCCAATGATTAATTTTACATCCGGACCGGTGATTTTTAATTGATTAATATTCAACAATATGAGTGGTTTTTTTGGTGTGATGTCGAATGCTGACTGCGTTAAAGAGGTTTTTTATGGAACTGATTATCATTCGCATCTCGGAACAAAACGGGCGGGCATGGTGTTTTTAATACCCGAGAAAGGATTCCGCAGGTCCATTCATACAATTGAAAATTCATACTTCAGGACAAAGTTCGAAGATGAACTGAAAGAGTTTTCAGGAAACTCGGGTATGGGAATAATAAGCGATACCGATCCTCAGCCTATCCTATTCAATTCGCATCTGGGCCGTTTTGCAATAGTTACCGTAAGCAGGCTGATAAATATTCTTGAGCTGGAAGACAGGATACTGAAACAAAAGAAACATTTTACAGAGAATTTTGAAGGAAACATCAATCCGACAGAGGTTGTTGCAAATATGATCTGTGAAAAAGAGAGCTTTGTGTCGGGTATTGAAAATGTTTTTGACCTGATAAAAGGATCGTGTTCGCTTCTGATTCTGACGGAGGATGGAATAATTGCCGCAAGGGATAAGCTTGGCAGGACTCCTGTTGTGATTGGCAGAAGAGAGGGTGCATGTGCCGTCGCCTCCGAATCCTGCTCCTTCCCGAACACAGGTTTTGAACTTGAATATTATCTGGGACCAGGTGAAGTTGTCCATCTCACATCAGATGGATACAGACAGCTCAGGAAACCTGGTGAAAAAATGCAGATTTGTGCCTTCTTATGGGTTTATTACGGTTATCCGCCTTCATATTATGAGGGGATAAATGTTGATGAATGCAGGTACAGATGCGGGGCATTCCTTGCACGAAGGGATAATGTCGATGCCGATTTTGTATGCGGGATTCCCGATTCGGGAGTGGGACATGCCGTGGGATATGCAAATGAAAAAAAGCTGCCCAACAAGCGGGCATACTCAAAATATACGGCAACATGGCCGCGTAGTTTTCTGCCGTCATTCCAGGCGCAGAGGGATCTTGTGGCGAGGATGAAGCTGATACCCAACAAGGCTGTTATTGAAGGAAAGAAGGTGATATTCATTGATGACAGCATAGTAAGGGGAACCCAGCTTAAGGATAATACCAACGATATGAGGAAGTGCGGCGCTGAAGAACTCCATATGCGGATTGCATGTCCGCCGCTGCTTTACCCCTGTGAATTTCTTAACTTCACCCAGTCGAGGACACCGCTCGAGCTTGCCGGACGCAGGGCTATTAAGCAGCTGAATGGTGACGACAGTGAACTAAAGCAATACTCCGACCCTGATACCGAACAATATCAGAGAATGGTCGAGAAAATTGCAGGGAACCTGGCGCTGGATTCGCTCATCTACCAGCGTCTGGATGACCTGGTTGCGGCTATCGGGCTTCCAAAGGAGAAGCTGTGTACACATTGCTGGGACGGAAGCAGTTATTTCGACTAAATCCAATTAACATGAAATATGTAGGCGCACATGTCAGTGCTGAAGGAGGAGTACAGAATGCTCCGCTGAATGCATTTGCAATTGGAGCAACAGCTTTTGCATTGTTTACCAAGAACCAGCGGCAGTGGTTTTCAAGTCCGCTCTCCGCCATAAACATAAAGGAATTCAGGGCTAACTGTGAAAAGCATGACTACAAGCCGTTTCAGATACTTCCCCACGACAGCTATCTTATAAACCTTGGACATCCTGAAAAGGAAGGTCTGGAAAAATCGCGAAAATCATTTCTCGATGAAATGAAACGATGCGAACTGCTGGGCCTCGACAGGCTGAACTTCCACCCGGGAAGCCACCTTAACAGGATATCAGCGGAAGATTGCCTGAAAAGGATCGCCGAATCGGTAAATATTGCGCTGGGCGAAACAAAAGGAGTTACTGCAGTAATAGAAAATACAGCAGGGCAGGGGACTAACCTTGGTCATACTTTTGAGCAGATAAAGTATATCATCGATTATGTTGAGGACAAGTCAAGGATTGGCGTCTGCTTTGACACATGTCATGCCTATACTTCCGGCTATGATGTAAAGTCCCCTGAAGGCTTTAAGGAGACCTTCGCAAAATTCAGTGAAATCATAGGCTTCGGATATCTTAAAGGCATGCATCTTAATGACTCAAAGAAGGATTTTGCCACGCGGGTTGACCGGCATGAAAACCTGGGATCGGGATTTCTTGGTGAGGATACATTCTCGTATATCATGAATGACAACCGGTTTGATGATATGCCGCTGATACTTGAAACTCCTGAAGAATCGCTCTGGGAAGCTGAGATCAGGAAGCTGTTTTCGCTGGTAAAGAAATAGGAGAAGGTGGGGCTGAAAATTCAATGCAGCCGTGATTCCAGCAGTTTCTGTAAATCGGGATCTTTCAGCTTTTCTCTGGTCGCATTATATCCAACTTTATAAACCTCCTCGCCTTTTTCCGGAGAAAGGATACCAAAGTCTTTCAGTTCCAGAGGTGCTATAAACAGATCAAATTTCTTCGACTTCTCCAAAACTTCTTTCGACATGCTGAGCATAAAGGTCCTTTCCGCAATCTTTGTGAGTCCGCTTATAATATCTTCGTGGCCAATGGGATTTACGAACGATCCGATCGTAAGCCGGCATTTGTTTTCAATCGGACGTATCGGCAGGTTATCAAGAATACCTCCGTCAACATAAAATATTTTATTGATGATTACCGGTTTAAAGAGCACCGGTATGCTTGCCGAAGCAATGACCGCATCGAGAAGAACTCCCTCGTTAAAGTAGACTACCTTACCATTATTAAGATCGGTTGCTGCCACATACAGGGGGATCTTAAGCTCTCTGAAGGTCTTTGCACTTAGATGAGTTTCGAGAATTTTTATTATCCCCGATATTTGCAGCAGACCGTCGCGAGGCAGGGTGGGCCTCATATAGTTCAGACGGCTGCTGGCTTTCATTATCTTAACGATCTCTTTCGGCGGATATCCGTCGCAGTACATGACACCGGCAAGCGCTCCTGCGCTGGTACCCGACAATACATCGGGAAATATTTCGGCTTCATTCAACGCCTGCAATACTCCGAGGTGAGCAAAACCTCTGGCTCCGCCACCGCTCAGGACAAGTCCTGTATTGTAATTTATTTCTGTCATACCAGATATCTGTTATCTGAAAATGATGTCAAAAAGCAGCTTCAGGTTGAGGAATATCACTGTCCCCGCAATCAGGAGAAGAGTTACCATAAGGAACCGGCTGTTCACATACTTCCCCATAACTTTTTTTGATGAGGTGAGGTATACCTGGATTGCCACGGTAAATGGCAGCTGTATACTCAGAAATACCTGCGACAGGATAAGCCCCATGAAAGGATCGCCAATGAAGAATATAACTATCAGGGCACCGAGCAGTGATATCAGGATACCTATGCGGGTATGATTGTCACTGATGTTGTATGGTTCCTTGAACATCCCCGACACAATTGATCCTCCGGCCAGTGCAGAAGTGATTGAAGAAGCGACGCCCGAAAAAAGCAGTGCTACGGCAAACACCACTGCCGCATTTGTTCCCAGCAGCGGCTCCAGAAGACTTTTTGCCTGCTGCAGCTCCTCAACTTTAATATTCTGTCTGAAAAATGTTGTTGCTGCCAGGATTATTATTGCACTGTTGATTGCCCATCCGATAAACATCGAAAGGAGGGTATCTGCAAATTCATACTTAAGCTGTTTGCTGATGACCTTCTCATCCTCTAGGTTCCATTGCCGGCTCTGTATGATTTCAGAATGCAGGAACAGGTTATGAGGCATCACAACCGCCCCGAGTACGCTCATTAAAAGAAGCATGGAGCCTTCAGGTATTGACGGTTTCACCCACGATACCGCAACCTGATGCCAGTCAACATCAACCAGGAAAAGTTCATATAGAAATGCAAGGCCGATTATTGAAACAAATCCGATGATCCATTTTTCGATTTTCCGGTACGAATGTGTGAAGAGCATTATGATCACAAAAAGTGTTACCAGGATGGCACCTGTTTTGACAGGGATCCTGAACAACATTTGAAGGGCAATTGCCCCGCCTAGGATCTCGGCCAGTGAGGTTGCCACTGAAGCCAGGGTAGCAAATGAAAGCATTATCCTGGCAACCCTGAGGTTTGTATGGACTGCAGCCGCTTCAGCAAGACAGTAGCCTGTAGCTATACCCAGATGGGCAACATTATGCTGAAGAATTATCAGCATAATTGTCGACAGTGTTACAACCCACAGAAGAGTATATCCGTAACCCGATCCGGTGGCGATATTGGCAGCCCAGTTCCCCGGGTCGGTAAACCCGACGGTGACAAGAAGACCGGGACCAATATATTTCAGGATATCTCTGGCTCCGAAGACACGGAAGTGATCTTTTCTTTTCAGATCATTGAAAAATCGCGACTTGGCAAAAAATGACTTCAGACCAGCCATTATCATCGACTTTGGTAATATTGGCTTATAAACAGGAAGAAAACGGTTTGTTAACAAAGATAATCAAATCGCCGGTCAGGCAGCAAGCTGTGTTTGTACTTATATTTAATTAAATTTGGACATGGTTCTGAATGTTAAAACCAAAATCAACAACCTATGCAGTTTTTGCTTATTGCTTATGATGGTACAGATGCCACCGCACTCGAACGCAGAATGAAATCGCGTCCTGAACATCTTGAAAAGATCTCACATGTAAAAAAAGCAGGGGAATTCCTGTTTGGAGGTGCAATCCTCGATGATGACGGAAAAATGATCGGCTCAGTAATATTATATGATGTCCCTGACAGGGCGGCGCTTAATGAGCGCCTGAAGAATGAACCGTATATTTATAATAAGGTATGGGAAAAAATTGAGATCAGGCCATTCCGTCTGGCAACCATCAACTGATAAGATCATAGTGAAACAGACAAAATACAGAAAAATTGAAATTTAAACATGAATGATATGAAAATACCGGCTTTATTCCTGTTTACGCTTTGCTGGACATCAATGCTCTTTGCTCAGTCCGCAGATACAGGTACACTTCCATACAAGTATGAGGAACTGACTTCCCCTAAATTCGTAACAGCCGTTGAAAAGGCAGGCGGGGTTTGTGTTATTCCTTGCGGGATCATCGAAAAACACGGTCCGCATCTGCCTCTTGGTTCTGACCTTTTCGAATCAAGAGAATGGGTCTGTGCTGCAGCCGCGAAGGAATATGCAGTGGTTTTCCCGCCATATTACATGGGCCAGATCTTTGAGGCAAGACACCAGCCCGGGACATTAGCTTACAGCAACGAGCTTGTGTGGAAAGTGCTTGAGGAAACATGCAGTGAATTATCGCGGAACGGACTGAAAAAAATAATTCTGGCAAACGGTCATGGAGGTAACGAAGCATTCCTTGAGTACTTCTGCCAGTCGCAGCTTGCTGCCAGGAAAGACTTTATTGTTGTCTTGTTCCGGCCAGGTTCTGATCCCGTACTCGACAAGGAGATAAGATCTCTCAGTAAAGCAAAACTCGATCAGCACGCCGGTGAAGGAGAAACGGCTATGATGTCATATATCAGACCCGACCTGGTAGATGCAGATGCAATTAAAAGTCAGTCGGGACTTGACCAGGCCAGGCTTAAAGCACTCAGATACGGGTATACGGGCATCTGGTGGTTTGCAAGGTTTCCCAATCATTATGCCAGCGATGTCGCCGGGCCAAATAAAAAACTGGGAGAACTATTAATAACAAAGGATGCCAGCCAGCTTGCCGAATTAATAAAGTATCTGAAAACCAATAATACGATTGAACAGTTACAGCAGGAGTTTTACAACAGGGCGCAGAACCCGGCGAAAAAGTAGTTTGGGGCTCAGGGTTCATAAAACAGAATCTAAGTATAAGGCAGGCAGCACCAGTTTAGTCCAACAAAGCTGACATTTAATTGTTATTTAGTTGCTATTTTAAAAGAGAGAAATATGGCATTTACATTACAACCAGGCGAAAAGGCAATAGATTTCAGGCTCCCGGCAACAGACGGAAAGGAATACAGCCTTTCGGATTTTGA
>JADDYF010000403.1 GCA_015712185.1 Bacteroidales bacterium | reverse complement strand
AGCCGTCAGCATTTATTATCTCGGCCGTCAAATTACGCTGTGCCGAAATATTTTGCGGAAAGAGATCCATTGAGAATGAACCATCAGCTCTGGCATCGATAGCAATTCTTTCGATGTGTTCTTCTGGGAGTATTTCAAGGAATACAGGGCGGAAAATCCCTCCGAAATTCCAGTAGTCGCCATATCTTTCAGCACGGTTGACTGATTCATCAGCAGAGAGTTTACTGACCGTCACTTCAAGCAGATTTGACTTCCCGTAAAGAAGTTTACCTGTTATGTCATATTTAAACCTGTAAAATCCGCCCTGATGTATTTCACCGGCAGATTGTCCGTTGATTTTTACCTCGGTATCAGTCATCGACCCTTCGAAGACAATCTTTACAGTTTTACCTTTCCATGATTCAGGTACAGGGAAATTACATTTGTACATGCCTTTCTCATCCGCATATTTGTACCGGGGACCAAAAGAGTAGCTGTTACGGCCATACTCATAATTACCGAATCCCTGCTGCTCCCAGCACGACGGTACCTCAATTTTAGTCCATTTCCCACTGTTTCTTCCCCCTGTGCAGAAGAATTCCCATGTTTTTGTATCGTTATATCCCTTTCCTGAAAGGTAAACTACCTGCTTCTGGCTCTCCGGAGCACTTTTTACTGTTACTGAAATAAAAAGCAGTGTAATAATTGTAAGTAATTTATATCTCATGTTGCCTTAATAATTTCTTTATCAATTTGTTATATCTTTTAAAACCATGAACACCTGATAAATTAATTTATTATTATAACCGGCGAATGAGGGCTCAGCGGCAGGCTGAACTCCTCAAAAGCATCGGGTTTTGCCGGATCATATGGAAGCAAATCCTTAACCAGATATTTTTTTATTCCCAGTTTATTTTCTTTTAAACCTTCAATAATACATTTTGCCAGCTGGTATGCACCATACGAATTGAAGTGTGTGTTATCGTTCAGTTCCTTTGGTTCCCAGGGAAATGTATTTGCAGGGTATATAACAAAAAGTCTCTTTGATCCTTCCAGCCCCAGTGATTCATAAAGTGTTTTTGTCATTGTATTCAGGTCAATAAAAGGGACCTTCATCTCTTTTGCCACCTGCCGGGCTGCTTCGGGATAATCTCCAAGGGAGTTTGATATCCTGCCGTCTTCACCAAATGAACGGCGGTTTGCCGGGGATACGATGACCGGGATACCACCTTTTGCCCTGAACTCACTGACAATATACCGCATTCGCTGCGAGTATGATTTAAAAGCTCCGTCATCAGGTCCCTTTTCTTTCTGGTCGTTATGACCGAATTCAATAAACAGGTAATCGCCCATTTTCGTCATGCTCAGAACTTTCTTCAGACGGTTTGATGAGAGGAAGCTGCTGAGCGATAATCCCGATTCAGCATGATTCGATACGGCAACTCCGTTTTTCAGGAATCTTGGAAACATCTGCCCCCATGATGCCCACGGGTCATCATCCTGATCGACCACAGTCGAATTTCCGGCCAGGAAAACAGTCACAGCATCTATAACCCTTGTAATTTCAAGTGCACAAATGCATGGGCGTTTATCTGTAAACTCAAATGTCAGCTTCTCGTCCCAGTCGAGTTTGAATTGTTCCCTTGGCTTCCTCTGTACATCTTCACCGGTGCCGGCAATCTGAGGAACACGGATATTAATGGTGGAAGTAAGCGTCCTGAAATTGCCTGGATCCGTCCTGATCTTTTCGAAGATCAGCCTTCGCGATTCCACTCTTACCGTTGTAAGTGAAGCTTCCTTTAAGTCACCTGTAATTATTTTGATATTATAGTTTCCTTCAGGGAGCCTGACAGAAAAGAAGAATGGTTTATCCCCGGTGCAGAATCCGCTTGTAAGAGTTTTCCGCCCTCCGCGGTCAATGGCAAAAGGTATCGTTCCGAAATCAAAGCCATAATCCGTTTCTTCAGAATATTTCTGAGATGGATCAATTTTGATATATCCCGTTGTCTCTTTTAACGGACCAAATGAAAACTTGTAGCTTGTGATCTGCTGGGCAGAAATTAATTTATTGATAAAAAGCAGTGCAAACAGTATAAAGAGTCTGGTGTATCTCATCAGATTGCTTAAATTTTGTGATACATATATTTTCTACCGAATTGTTAATCTACTGTTTGCTCACCTGTAATTACGCCAGTCGGTTCCCGGCAGATAAAACATTACAGCAGAGTCGTTTATGACGACCTGGTATCCTTTCATTAGCTTAATCATCTCTGTGCCGGCCATTATCGCAGGTCCGTACCCGTGTGCTGCGGCTACATTTACAGGTCTGTGATAATAGAATGCCGGGTCAAATGCCATTCCTGTTCCCACACATGTACCTTCTACCTGTCCTCTTTCATTTATGCTCGTTCTGACAGCATTCCATCCGAGTATTGCTGACGGGCCAAATGCCCGGTGATCGAGCCAGCCCTTGTTAATACCATGAGCCAGGCAATAAGTAAAGATTGCTGTTGCGGATGTCTCAAGGTAAGAATCGGTGCGGTCGATCAGCTGATGCCAGAATCCTTTTCCCGACTGGAAGGAGACAAGACCAGCTGCATGAGAACGGAAAAGCTCGAGGATAGTTTTTGCAGAAGGATGGTCAGCCGGCAGAACATCCAGTAATTCCGACATTGCCAGCAGAGCCCAGCCGTTACAGCGTGCCCAGTAAAAGGCCGGGTGAGGATTCATGTCCTGTATCCAGCCGTGCATGAAAAGACCGTTATCATTGTTGAACATACGCAGGGAGAACTGGATTATCTGCCTGCAGGCATCATCGAAATACTTCCGATCGCCGGTCAGCTTTCCCATCTGGGCAAGAGCCGGAACGCTCATATAAAGATCGTCAAGCCATAATGCGTCTGGCAGAGGACGGTTACGTGAAAGTGTTCCGTCTGCCAACCGTTGTTGCTTGTTCGAGATATAATCAATATAATTATTTATAAAAGGACGGAGGGACTGATTTCCTGTAGCAACGAGGGTTTTGATCATTGCAGCGCACATTGAGCCGGCATCGTCAAGCGCTCTGGGATCGAGCACCGACCTGACCGGATTGTTACGCTGCTTATCTCCGGATTGTGCCTTAAAGTACTGTGCAACTGACGATATCAGGTTCATCCTTTTTGCCGTGTATTCCGTAAATTTCTGATCACCTGTAGCTTCACCGGCCAGCAGCATGGCGCCATAAGCTACACCCCATTCGTAACTTATCAGCCTGAAGACTCCCTGTTCAAAATTTGCATCCGGTGTAAGCTTCGACATGTCAGTTATTGCAGCATTGGTCTGACGGTCAACGACGTTTGCAGGTGTGGAAGCATCAATATAATTATAGATGAGGTTCAGTACAGCAACAATCTCCCCGGCATCTGACGGTCCATAAGGTACTGTATAGTCGGGCTGCATTGCATGAAGTGCTGTGTTGGAGTCGGTGATTTTAACCTGGGCATTCAGAGCCGGACCTGAAAAAATGAAGAAAAACATCAGGATCGTTGATAACAATAATCTTCTTCTCATAAATTATGGCTTTGATTTTTTAAATATAATTGAAAAAAAAATTCATTATTGAATCTTTTTGCAAAATTGCATCCCTGTAAATGCTTATCAAAATGAAACAGTTATTCTTGCTTGTAATCCTGGCGGGCAATCTCCTTTATGCCGGAGCCCAGAAGACGGAAATTATCTATTTGTCAGGAACTGACAAGGACCATACCGTTAAGTGGGATTTCTTCTGCACACATGGGCGCAACAGCGGCAAATGGAGCAGGATTAACGTCCCCTCAAACTGGGAGTTGCAGGGATATGGCACATACCTGTACGGTAATATTAACAGATCATTCGATGAGAAAGGGCTTTACAAGCATGAGTTCTCAGTTCCCGTAAAGTGGAAAAAGAAATCTGTTTTCATTGTATTTGAAGGCTCGATGACTGATACTGAAGTTAAGATCAACGGCAAGCCGGCCGGACCTGTTCACCAGGGTGCATTTTACCGTTTCAGGTATGATATATCAGGTCTTTTAGATTTTAACGGAAAGAACCTTCTTGAAGTCACCGTCAGCAAAAACTCGGCAGACGAGAGCATAAACAGGGCAGAGAGGATTTCTGATTACTGGGTTTTCGGAGGGATCTTCCGTCCCGTATACCTGGAAGCTTTCCCTGTACAGTACATTGAACGTGTTGCCATCAATGCAAAAGCTGATGGTTCATTTTATATAAACATATTCACAGGCGGTAAAGAAAAAGCGAAAAAAGTTCAGGCAGTTGTGCAAACGACGGATGGAGAACCATTAGGGGACCCAATCATTGCTGACCGAATTCCAAATTCTGTAAAAATGACCCTTAAAGGATCATTTCCAAATCCAAGACTGTGGAACCCGGAATCTCCTGATCTTTATGAGGTTATTGTCAGCCTTAAGAATGGGAACAGAATAATTCATGAATTCAGACAGAAGTTCGGATTCCGTACAGTCGAGGTAAGACCTGGGGATGGGATCTATGTCAATGGTCAGAAGATAATGTTCAAAGGTGTCTGCCGGCATACATTCTGGCCTTCATCAGGACGTACAAGCAGCAAAAAACTGGCCATTGAAGATGTAAATCTGATGAAAGACATGAATATGAATGCCGTGAGGATGAGCCACTATCCTCCTGACCAGTATTTTCTGGATGTCTGCGATTCTCTGGGACTTTTTGTCCTCGATGAGCTCGCAGGCTGGCAGAAATATTACGATACTCCTACTGCCCGCCGGCTTGTCAGGCAAATGGTTGAAAGAGATGTGAACCATCCTTCAATAGTCCTGTGGGATAATGGTAATGAGGGAGGTTTCAACAAAGAGGTGAGGGAGGATTATGCTCTCTATGATCCCCAGAAAAGGGTTGTCATTGAACCGTGGTCGATAATAAACGGGACTAACACAAAACATTACCCGGGGTATAATTATGTTGAGAATGCACTGAATAACGGAAAGGAAATATTCGTCCCGACTGAATTCCTCCACGGGCTTTATGACGGGGGACATGGAGCGGGACTCGATGACCACTGGAACCTGATGGTGTCAAAGCCTCTTGCAGCAGGTGCATTTCTCTGGGTTTTTGCGGATGAGGGTGTGGAACGGAGAGATCTTAACGATTCTATAGATGCGGAAGGGAACAGGGGACCAGACGGTATACTTGGTCCGTACCATGAAAAGGAGGGCAGCTTTTACACTATAAAGGAAATATGGTCACCTGTCCAGTTTGAACACAGGACAATCACTGCAGATTTTGACGGGAGATTCACCGTGACAAACAGGTATATTTATACAAATCTGAAACACTGTGGTTTTTCATATGACCTTGTAAGATTTGAAAAGTCTTTCCCTCATTTTGAGCAGACTAAGAAATCGGGAATAATTGGCAGTCCTGATATAGTTCCAGGTAAAACCGGGCAGCTTACCCTGGTTCTTCCCGCTGACTGGAGAAACTATGATGTCCTTTATGTTTCTGCTTCAGACCAGTATGGACGTAAAATCAATACATGGTCGTGGAATATTTCCACCCCTGAAGATTTAATATCACGTACAGTAAAAGCGGATCAGGATAATATATTGACCATCGAAAACGACAGCCTGCTTATTATATCTTCTGGCAGAACTGAGGTAACCTTTAATAAAAGAACTGGTTTAATACTAAAAGTCAGTAACGGGGGGAAAGCAATCCCATTTAATAAAGGTATTCAGTTCACCGGTTTCAGTGCCGCCTTCAAAGAGATGAAACACAATTATGGCGATAACAGTTATGTGGTTGATCTTTACTACGATAATACCGCTCATGCCACATGGACAATACTTCGCGGAGGATGGATGAAGCTGGATTATATTTATGCCCCGCAGGGAATCCTTGATT
>JADDYF010000377.1 GCA_015712185.1 Bacteroidales bacterium | reverse complement strand
TTTCAACCTGTTCAACTAATTTCCTACTTCATCTTAACCTTCAGCGGAATCAGAATTTTTACAATATCAACATCCTCCTCTCCGGCAACCTTCAGGGAGATTGCCCTGATTGCCCCGTAACGGGGTCCCGTTCTGAAACCCTCCTTTATCTTGTCAGGCAGATCGCTTGCTTCAATAAACGGTTCAGCTTTGTTTCCGAAATAAAAAGTAATCCGGAATGTGTCTTTTAGAATACCTATCCAGAATATTGTCTTCTTTTTCAGCTGCATTTTGAATAACCACTGTTTACCGTCATTATAATATCTCCATTCTTCAGTTACACCCGGATAATTGCTTCGTGCGTATTCCATTATCTCCTGCCAGTGACTCTTTCTTTCACCTATTTTTGAAAAGATCAGTTTATCATCGGGGACAATATTTTTATCACCGAGTACCAAAATTTCTTTTTCAGGCATAATTATCCCTATTTACTAATTACGAAGTTCCATTAAATTACTCAAAGCATCAGGCACATGTTTATGAATTGAAGTAACGATTTGACAGGTCACCAGTTCCCCGCAATCACTACAGGTTCTGTAACCTTTGGCGATTACACAATTCCTTACTTCACATTCGCTGCAGTGAGCTATCTTGGCTCCTTCCTCAAGACAACCTGTACAATTGATCATCTCAGCAGTTATACCGGAAGCATTATAAAACTTCTGCCACTTTTCAGCAGTCACTTTTCTTAATTCGTCATCATTGTTGATAGTAGCAATTCTTGCATCACAAGTATTGCAATCCAGTCCGCAGCATGCAATCATTTTTTCCATAAATTATGATATTAATATTTAACTTCTACTTTATCTTATAAGAAAACAGATCCTTCCCCTCAATATCTTTAACCACTGCACTGATGCCGTCAAAGCCGGCCACGACTTCAACAAATGAATTATTTGAATTGACCAGCACGGGGTAGCCAAAACCAGATTTGTCTTTATCATAAAATGCATTCCTGTGAGTATGAGCACTGATCAGAAGATCGATATCTGCACTTCGGAACAAAGGTCCAAAACTCTCAGACATGAATGTCATAGCCCTGTTCTGGTTCTCAGCCTTTATAACCGGCATGTGTACAATAACTATTCTGTATTTTGCCTTTCTGAACGCGTCGCTTCCCACATCTTTTTTCAGCCATTCCAGTTCTTCAAGCCGGTAGGCATCATAATCGGCCAGACCATAGTAATACCTGTTATTATCGGATTTATCCTCACCGGCATCAAGGACAATAAAATGAACGGGGCCCCAGTCAAAACTATAATAAAATCTATCATCTTTGAAATTAAAATAACGCTTCAGGTCACGGGCAACATAACCTCTTGTTTCATGGTTCCCCCTTATATAGAAAAAAGGCTTCTTTGCCGCAAAATAAAAAACAGCAGTATCGACGAATCCCTGGAAAAGCTGATCAGTATGCTGCAGGAAGTTAATCATGTCGCCATTGAAGAAATAGAAATCCTGGCCGGGTATATTACCGTTCCTGAGATAAGAAGCCATTTTACCCGAGAGCTCATGCACATCATTAATGACTGTAAAGCTGACTTTTTCTGCTTCCGGGGAAGGAGTGGTAAAGCTCTCAACCTTTCCGGCGAGCGTATCTCCATAATAAATCCTGTATGCCTGGTATTTCAGAATCTGAACTGAGTTGGCGCTGTAACTATAAGCCGTTCCCGGTTTCAATCCTTCAACTCTGACTTTATGAAGCATCCCGCCGCCATCGATAATCCCGTCGTGACTGTTGCGGATAAAACGGTTTATACCCTCCGGCTCCGTAAGATGTATCCCGGGGACTGCAGGTCTGTTAGTTGTCCAGATAATAGTAACACCGGTTGAACTCAGATTCTGAAGCCACGGGCCGTGGGTTATAACAAAGTTCTCATTGTCAATACCCTGTGATATCAACTCAAGGGTACAACAGAATGACAGTAAAATCGTTGAAAAGAGCTTTATCATATTTTCAGGTTATAGTCCGCTATTTAAATTAATTTACTGTTTGAATTGTGTCACAGGTAAAGAGTTTTCAGGCATGAGCATTTATATTTCAGATCAAATAAATGATATTAAAATTAATACTTTTATAAGATAATAAGAAATGACAATAATGAAGAAGGATTTTTTATTGACCCGGCTTTGCGAAAAACACCATGAGCTTTCCGGGATAAGAGATTCCATAGGACAGGCAACTGAAATGATTGTAAAATCATACAATGCCGGAGGTAAATTATTGATCTGCGGCAATGGCGGCAGCAGCTCCGACTCGCAACACCTGGTCGGAGAACTGATGAAGAGCTTTGAATGCAGACGCCCCCTCGATATCAGCTTCAAAAAGAGACTGACCGCGATCTCCGGAACACGAGGAAGATACCTGGCTGAGAAGCTGGAACACGGATTACCCGCGATATCTCTTTCAGCCCATACATCGCTTGCTACCGCTATCAGCAACGATACAGATCCGAAACTGATATTTGCACAGCAGATCGTCGGCTACGGCAACGAAAATGACATACTTATAGCAATAAGCACATCAGGCAATTCACCCAATGTTATAGATGCCTGCATCACTGCCACGGCAATGAACCTGAAGGTAATCGGAATAACCGGCCGAACCGGCGGAAAAATGAAGCAGTACTGTGATGTGGTCATAAACGTACCTGAAGATGAAACTGCCGGTGTCCAGGAACTGCAGCTGCCTGTGCTTCACGCTATCTGCAGGATTGTAGAGAATCACTTTTACGGACAAAACAGAAAGTAAAGAATGAAAAACGGATTATTATCAGAGGTCATTGAGGCAATAAAATCCGTAAGGATAGCCATCATTGGCGATTTTTGCCTTGATGCATACTGGTTTATTGATGAATCCAAAAGTGAGATATCAGTTGAAACCGGGCTAAGAACTCTTCCTGTCACCAGGCAGAAATATTCGCTCGGGGGAGCAGGGAATGTTGCAAATAATCTCGTTGCCATGAAGGCCGGAGATATAAGAGCTTTCGGGGTTATCGGAAATGATCCGTTTGGTGCTGAGATGACCGGAATCATGAACAATACAGGTATCAACACCAAAAACCTGCTGACTCAGGAGCAGGACTGGTCGACACATGTTTATATTAAACCATATGCAGGCAGCCAGGAACAGAACCGGATTGATTTCGGAAATTTCAATGTACTTCACAGGGAAACCGCTGATAAGCTTATCTCAAGACTTAAAAGTGAAATCAAAAGTGTTGACGTGATAATTATAAACCAGCAGGTTTTATCAGGAATTAATACAGAATATTACAGGGAAAAACTTGTTGAGGTGATTAAGCTGTTCCCGGACAAAATATTTATTGCTGACAGCAGGAATTATACTGATTTTTACGATGGTGCATACCGTAAAATGAACGATACTGAAGCAGCACGTCTCTGTGGAATCGATACCGGAACTGATGGCGTTGTATCGTATCAGGAAATAAAATCTGCAGCTGAAAAACTATATAATAAATTTCATAAACCTCTATTTATTACCAGAGGGAGCAGAGGTTCGCTGACAATCAATGACAATGGGATCACTGAAATACCAGGGCTGATGATTCTGTCAAAGACAGATACCGTTGGCGCAGGTGATAGTTACCTTGCAGGAGTTGCTGCCGCGATGGCAGCAGGGTATTCAACAGAAATTGCTGCAGAAATGGGTTCATTTGCAGCCGGAGTCACCGTTCAGAAACTATTTCAGACCGGGACAGCGTCTCCGGAAGAAATAATTGCCATCGGACAGGATCCTGATTATATCTATGAACCGGAAAAAGCGGAAGATATCAGGAAGGCAACCTGCATTGGACAAACCGAGATAGAGATCATCAATAAGTTTGAAAAACAGCCAGATATCAAATATGCCATTTTTGACAACGACGGGACAATTTCAACGTTACGCGAAGGCTGGGAGCTTATTATGGCGCCTGTGATGGTAAGAGCAATCCTGGGCAAGAGGTACCCTGAAGCAGATGATAAAACCTGGAAAGATGTGGTAAACAGAGTAAATGAACTTATAGACAGGACGACCGGAATTCAGACACTCGTGCAGATGAAACTCCTGCTTGGTTTGATAAGGGAGTTTGGATTTGTCCCTGAAGAAGAGATGCTGGACGAGTTCGGGTATAAAAAGATATACAATGAGGAGCTCCTGCTTATGGTAAGGAAGCGCGAGGAGAAGCTCACACGGGGAGAGCTTGCAGTTGAGGATCTCACTATTAAAAATGCAATCCCGTTTCTTGAAATACTTCATGAAAAAGGGATAAGACTCTATCTTACCAGCGGTACTGACGAAGAAGATGTAAAACGCGAAGCAAAAGTCATCGGTCATGATTATCTTTTTGACGGCAGAATTTATGGTGCAGTCGGAGACATTACGAAGGAAGCAAAGAAAATGGTCCTGATGAAGATACTTGAGTCGATTGGAGAATCAGAGTCCGGACAAATTGTAACCTTTGGCGACGGACCGGTGGAAATAAGGGAGACCCGTAAAAGAGGTGCCATCACAGTGGGTATTGCAAGCAATGAGCTGCGGCGTTATGGTCTCAATCCCGCAAAACGCACTCGCCTTATCAAAGCCGGAGCAGATATTATTATTCCCGACTTCTCGCAGCACGATAAGCTGCTTGAATTGTTAAATCTAAGGTAAAATGGCACAGCAGAAATTTGACAGGAATAATCTGGCAATAAAAAAGCTTGCAGACCGAAAAAACAGCATACTGATTGAAAAGGACCAGGTACCTGTTACATACCTGCCTGTAAACCTGACGAAATCAGACAGGGCAGTTATCAGAGACACAGCACTGAGAATCATAGCTGCCAGGCAAAAGCAAAATTCTGTTATTCTGGCATTTGGAGCTCATACAATCAAGAACGGACTGGCTCCTGTATTGACTGAGTTCATAAAAAGAGGATGGGTGACTCACCTTGCAACCAACGGAGCCGGTATAATTCATGACTGGGAGTTTGCTTTCCAGGGAAGATCGGGAGAGGATGTACGTGAAAATGTCAGGAACGGGCAGTTTGGTATCTGGGAGGAGACCGGATTTTATATAAACCTTGCTCTTATTATAGGAGCATATGAAGGGCTTGGATACGGAGAATCAATAGGTAAAATGATTTCCGATGAAGGGTTGAATATCCCTGATCCGGATTTTCTCATTGAGGAGGCAAAAAGGCTTTTGGAATCTGACGGGGAGCACACGGCAGCG
>JADDYF010000385.1 GCA_015712185.1 Bacteroidales bacterium | reverse complement strand
TTTAAACTACCAAAATAAGGACAAGCTGGCTTTTTATCCCATCTGAATTGCTCAAAATATTTTACTGCATCCAACGCATTCGGGAACTTGTCCGATATTTCGATTAGATTCATCTATCCCTTTTATTATATAAAATATAAAGCTATATATTAAATTCCCTTAATTAAAAACTTTTTTATTCCGCAAAAAATAAGGTAAAATATCGCATATAGCCATAGAATCGCTGTGAGCAACAGCTTTTTATATATTTTTGCGGAAAAAGATTGTGGTGCTAATAACGGATTTTAGGTTTAATTAGTCTCATGCTCAAACCATTTAACCGACAATTCTGTTTATTTGTTACACGGATCAGAACAAGAATTAGACTGATTTGTAACCGCTATAAATGTAAAATTTATTAAAATATGTTTAATATATGGTTGAAATATTCGACCTTGACATGAGGTAATTACAGGGAACTACCCGGTCGCTGTCAAATCGTTATTATCCGGTATTGTAAATGAGAAAGCCGATCCTTCACCCGGTTGCGAGGTAAACCAAATCTCACCTCCCATCAACTCAACATAAGCTTTTGTGATTGAAAGCCCTAATCCCGTACCTCCATAACTGCGGCTGGAACTGCTGTCGACCTGATAAAACCTGCTGAATATATTTGCCTGGTGCTCAACGGGAATGCCTATTCCTGTGTCGGAAACATAAAACTCAATCTTTTTCTCTTTTACCGAGTATCCAAACTTGACACTGCCTTCATTGGTGAACTTAATTGCATTGCTGATAAGGTTTCTAAGAACCTGAGTAAGTTTGAATCCATCTGTATTTATCTCTATATCATTGCCTCCCGGCGGAATTGCAAAACACAAACTGATACCCTTCCTCAATGCTTCATTCCTGAATTGATTATACATTCTCGGTAAAACAAGATTAAGGTTAACCTTGCCCCTGATGATCTGAACGGTCTTTGCTTCGATTTTTGACATTTCGACAACATCATCTATAATTTCGAGCAGGCGATCGGCATTGCGGGTAATTATTGTAAGATATTCCTGTCTGCGATCCTGACTATCGGGGGGCTCCCCGAGAAGGGTGGAGAAGCCTATTATGGCATTCAACGGGGTTCTGATCTCATGGGATATGTTATGCAGGAAAGCAGCTTTTAAGTTGTCACATTCAGCTTCTTTCAGCCTTATTTTATTAAGCATGTCTTGTTTTAGTCTGCTGTCAGTGATATCATACAGAATTCCGAAAGCACCTGTCACCTTTCCTGTATTCTTATCATTAATTGGCTGGGACGCTTCTCTCACCCATTTTCTTTTTCCATCTGCTGTCCTGACAAGAAGGTCAGCTTTATATCTTTTAATTTCTCCTGATATAAATTTCTTGTATAATTCTGATCTGTTTACTGGAATGTTTCCTGGAAGAGGAATTATTTCCTCAATCATTCCATTAAACTGCTTTTCAGTGAAATCATCGGGTGAAATGCCCAGAAGCTGCCTTATTCCAGCTCCAACTTTGAAATAAAGCACATTTTCAGTCTCTTGAATAAAGATCACTTTAAATGGCACACCGTCAGCATTTTCAATTGCATGCCAATAGAAAGCATCAGCTTCCGGGATTACCTTCTCGTTATCCCTGCTGATGTTATAATCCTGATGGTATCGTGATTTCACAATCCTTATTGCTGCCTGGTTTTTATTTTATTCTTCGGTATAAAACGCCGGTTGTAAATATTTTGATTACTCTACCGCTTTCAGCAGGACCAAACATAAACCTGTCTGTCAGCCGTTTATTAATCTTTTCCTGGTTTTGATGTTAATAATACCGTTTAATAAGTATCTGTATGAATTTGTTACCCCCCGGATTGTTTTTTTAGTCTTAAAAATGGTTTAAATTTGATACGCAGTTTTTTACAAAGCAAATAGCCTGACCTTTTGTGAAAGGATACACTGATATTGAGATCATCGAGTGCCTGCGTAACCGCGAGAGCTATGTTGTGCGTTACCTTCAGGAAAGGTATTTTCCAATGATAAGGCTTATGATCACGCAGCTGGGAGGCAGTTCCGAGGATGCAAAGGATATCTTCCAGGAAGGCCTCATGATAATGCTTGAAAAGATTGACGATAACAAGTTTTTTCTTACCTGCAAATTCAAAACATTTCTTTACAGTGTGTGCGAGAACCTGTGGAAATCTGTCATTGAAAAGCGGCAGGCGGCAGCTAATTATTTTCTGCGCAGGGTGGAGGAAGAAGATCGGAAAGATATTACCGAAATAATGGATAACAGTTTATGCAAAGAGATATTTTACAGTGCATTTGAGACACTTGATCCATTAGGTCAAAAGATCCTGAGACTTTACTGGGAAGAAATGTCCCCCAGGGAGATAGCAGAAACGCTGGGATACACATACGGTTATATAAGGAAGAAAAAATGTGCGGCACAGGCTGAACTGGTAGCGAAGGTCAGGAAGCATCCGGATTATAAGAAGATCATCGATATGGAAATCGAAACAAATAAGGTCGCCTGTCAGGACGTAAAGCATTAAACAAAAGAAAATGAGCGGGCAGGAGATATACAATAATAACTTTCCGGTGGATCAGGGGAACAATTCCTGGAATGATCCTGACGACATATTATCCACGAAAGAGGATGCAGCTCTTTTTAAAACGATAAGTACATATTTCATGGGGCAGCTTGATATTGAGGATGTGAAAAGAGATCCCGCCTATACCAAAACAGATGAAATGGCAAAAATGATGATCTCCGGTTACAAAAATAGTAATGAGCATAGCAGGGATAGTGAGAAATTCATCAGGTCCAGCTTCGCTGCAGATATAAATGAAGAGAAAATAAAAGATGAGATCAATGAGATAAAGCAAGAAATAAGCAATAGTGACCTGGACAAGATTTCAGATGGATGGATCAAAGAGTGGCAAGAAAAGAAAAGGATTACCAGAGGAAGAGATCCAAAGACGGAGGAGATCAGGAAGTATATAACCGGTTCTCTTGAATCACCGGAATGTAAAGCAGGGATTAATACTTCACCCCAAAAAAGAAAAAGTGCAGTCAGACGTATTATTGCAAGCTATGTGTTACCAGCTGCAGCTGCAATAACCGGAGCAGTATTTCTGATAAGATCAATACTCCCATCTTATAATCCTGATAAGATTTTTAACAGATATTATGAGCCGCTTTATACTGTCTCAACTGTAACGCGAGGTCTTAACAATAACGGTAGTGATAACTTCACTTCAGCGCTTGAGAGCTATAGAGATGGCAATTACGAGGCTGCTGCCTCGGGATTTTCTAAATCATTGCAGGAAGAGACTGCATCACTTACACCAGGTTTTTTCCTTGGCATCACCCAGATTGCCCTTGAAAACTATGACCAGGCTGTCAGACTCCTCGAAGGAGTGACAGATCAGAAGAGCGAGTTAACAAAAGATGCAAGATGGTATTTAGGACTGGCTTATATAAAAACCGGCAATAAAACGAAAGCTTCAGAGTGTTTTGAGTTGCTTGCACAATCGCCCGGCTTCTACAGTGAGCGATCAGAAAAAATTCTGCGCCGTCTGAAATAAATAACCAGGAATCCTGCAGAAATCATAAAAAAGATACTTAGTATAAGAACAAAAAGTCTGCATCTGGTTGCTACAGGTTCATTTTCCCCAATCACTTCGTACGGTGCCCAGAAATAAGGACTGGCATAGGCAGGGGGAGTAACCTTCAGGTAATCGAGTTTTGCCTGACGCATAGCTTCATCTTTATGTTTACCTTCTGAAAGATGGTAATAAAAACGGGATATTATTGCAGCGCTTGTTTCATCATTTACCTCCCAGGCGGTCTTTATCACTGAGGTTGCACCGGCAAGGATGAATCCGCGGGCAAGGCTCATTAATCCCTCTCCATGATATAATGTGCCTGTACCGGAATTACAGGCGCTCAGAACAACCATCGGGGATTTAATTCTTGTAAGGCTGATCTCATAATTGTAAAGTTTCCCGTCTTCAACAGTGTCGCAGTGAGTATCGAACAGCAGGTATGAATATTTTGAATTGATGCTGTCTGATACCGAATGCATCGCAAGGTGGAACAGGGCAGGCTGCCGGATGCTCTGCATGAAATTGGTTTCTGATGCCTGATCGCTTAAGAATTTTTTACCCCTGAATCTTTTGTATATTGATTCAATCTCCTTGTTTGTCCCATAAAGCAGATCATAAGATTCACCTTTTACATCGCTGTTACTGTAATCGGGTGAAAAAGCAAATACCTCTTTCCTCCTGGTTAAGCCTGATCTTTTCCCGTGTGTCAGTGATGAAGTGTATGCATATGAAATAGTATGATTATAAACAAGATATTGAAGTCCGTCATAATCGGTATGATCCTTCTCAGGTACATTTTCCAGGAATGCATCAAAAGGGAGCCATGCTATCTCTTCATCAGGAATTATTATAAGCTTTTCCCCCTTGATAAATCCATTTACCGGCTTTACTAGGTATTCATACATATAGCTCAGTGCACTGGTACAAGTAATAAAATCGTTGTCTGAATTCTGAGTACTGAAATTCCGGATAACTTCTGTATATTTTATGAAGAGAGAATCGAGCCAGACCTCGCAGAACTCAAGGTTACTTTTGGAAATCAGGAAGATAACAAGATTTCTTTTCCCGTCTTTATATTGATTGGATAGAAAGTAATCAACAACCGTCTCATATCTATTAAGGTTCCTTTGAATTACGCTCAATGGCACAGGATCGGTTCTCCTGAGAATATCCTGATACTGAGGGAATTTATTGTTTATTAATTGTGTTACATCCTCTATTTCGCGGTTCATATTAAAAACGGCATCCTTCCAGAGTGAAATTTTGTTGCTGTCCGGCACGGATATGCGTGATTCATCGAGGATCATTTTATTATAAGCGGCTATAGTCCCTGAAAGCTTATTACGTGCCTCCAGAAGGGAATCGGGTACTACGGACGAATATAAAATCTCGTTTTCCTTAATCTCATTGCGCAGTACT
>JADDYF010000383.1 GCA_015712185.1 Bacteroidales bacterium | reverse complement strand
ACAGGTGCCGGCATAAGCAGGGAAGATCTTGATAAAATATTTGAAAGGTTCTACAGGGTAGAAGGTCAGTGGGAAAAAGATGGTTCAGGTGCAGGTATCGGATTATCTTTATCCAATGAATTTGTAAAACTGCTTAAAGGGACAATAAAAGTCAACAGTGAACCAGGATCCGGATCATTATTTGAAATTTCCATTCCGCTTGGAAAAGATCATCTGAAGAAGGGTGAATATATAATTGTTAAATCTGTAGAGGAAGGAGAATCTTGCCATCCACACCCCGCAGAACAATTTATTGAAACTGAAGAAAAAGATCCTTTACCTAATGAAAAAAATTTACATATACTCGTTATTGAAGATAACGCCGATCTCAGAACGTTTATAACCGATAATCTCTTGCATGAGTATCATATTTATGAAGCTGATAATGGAAAATCAGGGCTGTCAGTTGCAATGGCTAAAATCCCTGACCTTATAGTGACAGATGTCATTATGCCTGATATGGATGGAATTGAGCTTTGCAGCAGGATCAAGAACGATGAGCGGACAAGTCATATTCCGGTAATTATGCTTACTGCAAAGACAACCACAGACGATAAAATTGAAGGATTGAAATCGGGTGCTGATGATTATATCTACAAACCTTTTGATATCAAAGAATTAAAAGTAAGGATCTCAAACCTGATAGCTCTGCGTGAGAAACTAAGGATCAGGTTTGGTGCACTGACAGGACTGGAACGTCCGGGAGGTCCGGATGAGAGTGTCGACGACCGGTTTATGCGAAAAGTATCATCAGTAATACTCGAAAACCTGAAAGATTTCGATTTTGATGTGGGTGGTCTTGAAGAAAAGATCGGAATGAGCCGTGTTCATCTGTTCAGGAAAATCAAAGCCATCACCGGCCTCTCACCAAGCGCCCTGATACGCAAGTACCGTATGAAAGAAGCAGCAAATATTCTTGGCAGAGAATCGGTGAACGTCTCTGTACTTGCAATGACAGTCGGATTTTCTAATCCGTCTCATTTTTCAAAATGCTTCAGGGAATATTACGGGATCTCCCCGAGGGAGTACGCCGAACGGAAGAATAAGCCCTGAGTCCTGACTCCTGAGTCCTGAGCCCTGAGCCCTGTTTTCCTCTGAAAATGTAACCAAATTGGCATATTATGTAACCGCAGAGGTGGATTTTAACCTTCTGACAGGTGTAACTTTGATTTAATGCAGAAGTTAACCTGATTAAAATCAGAACGACATCCAAAGCAATTAAAGTGTTTAATCAAAAGCAACACATTATGAAGAAACTATTATTTCTGATCATTGCAGCAGCGTGCATAATTGCATCCTGCTCAAAAGATGACCGGTTTGATACCGGTCTGTTTCCTGCCAATGCCCTTAATAAAGCAATACCCTCTCATGTTCCTGTCATCGTCGTTCCTCCAGATGCAGATGGTGACGGTGACGATACAGATGACCTTCTCACAGCTATCGAAGGTTCAGAACCGGGCTCAGTAATTAAGCTCCTTGAAGGGGAGTACCATTTAAGATACATGGAAATAATTGATTTCAATGTTTCAATCATAGGAGCCGGGAAAGACAAAACAATTATCTATCCTAAAACTCCTCTGGCCGAAAAAATACAGTTAGATGCAAACCAGATTCCTTGCTGGCTGAGAGTGATTGGTGGTGAAGTATGTATTGCTGAAATGACATTCAGTACGGATGTACCAGAACCAATACAAGACTATCCTGATGAACCTTCATTGGGCAAGGATCTCCCCACAATATTTGCATTTGCAGATTACACTGATAAATTCCGGCCCGATAATTCTTATCTGAAAATAGTTGTCAGGAATGTTAATTTCATAGGAGGTACTGACGATGCTGCCGGCCCGGGTTGGATGACGGATCATAATACTTTGATGGGTATATGGTGCGGTCCTGATTTCTTCTGGCCTCTCGAAGGTATCGAATATCCACTGATAAAAGGGGAATTCACCATTACAGGCTGCCACTTCGATCATTTTCTTGATGACATAGAAGGATTTGGCCTGGGAGAAAACGCGATTATGTCAGTTGCATCCAGCAAATTTGATAATAGCTGGGCACCGTTATATTTTACAGCAAATTATAATTCCAAGATTAATATCTGTAACAATGTTTTCTCAGGTTCAACATTTTTTAGTGATGTCATTATTGAAGATATCGATTTTGGAATACTCTCAAATAGCAACATTCAGCCTGTTAAAAGATGTCAGTATATACTGACAGGTAATGTTTTTCATGATATGTATCCGATTTCATCTGTTCTGCTATGGGATACCTGGGTTGCCATAGATCCGGCGGAAAGGCTGCCTATGCTGCCTATACTTAAAGGAAATATATTCAATCTGACAGGTGGCAGCACAGGAATAACCGTCTATAACAGCCAGGATGCAGTAATCAGCAATAACAGGTTCACCGGTTCGTGCACGGCCGGGATAATGATCGATGGCGTGACAACTGACCGCTATGGAACTCCTTTGCCGAATGAAGTTTTTGCAAAAAACGCTCTTGTGCTGGGAAACAATTTCAGCGGATTGGAACCTTCCACGGCGGCAATTGTTCTGGGTGAGAAATCCATGAATTGTACTGTTGTCGGAACAGGTAAAGAAAAAGTAATTGACAATGGAGTTAATAATAAGATTACCGGAATAAGGAAGGTCCCAGGGGATTTCCACTTTGGTCCTACACTCAGAGACAATTCCGGCATGTGGAGAGGAATGAGACATCGTTAAAGAACAAATTATGATCAATCAGAGGCTGTCTGAGGATCTGAGTTCTCAAACAGCCTCTTTTATTTGCTGGTATATCGTAAATGCAACTAAGTAATCGTGAGATTTTATCATATCTTTATTTCAAAATTATCAACAGATGAAAGATCAGAAAAGTCCCAATAAAACGGGCAGGAGGGAATTCATCTCGATGCTTTCGGCAGCAGCAGCCTTAGGACTTACCGGTATTCCCGGAGCAGCAGCATCGGCATTGTTTAAAACCGGCAGAACGGATCAGCAGGCACCGGAGATGCCGGCAATCACACTGGGTCCGCACCGTATCAGCCGGCTGATAGTCGGGTCTAATCCGATATCAGGTTATTCCTATCTGGGTCCGCATACCGATCGGCAGATGAAGGAATACTTTACAACCGAACAAACTGTGGAATTCCTTCTGAAATGTGAACAGGCAGGCATTACAGTCCATCAGCTCTCGGCAAGGCAGGAGTATCTCAGCCTCCTGCGTGAAAAAGGTTCAAAGCTGAAGATCATCTGTCTGCACTCTGACCGCGAAAAGATAAAGGAGACTATTGGAAATGCCCGACCGATTGCTATGGTCCACCATGGCGGTGTGACTGACCGGTTATTTGCAGCAGGTGATTCAAAAACAGTACGTGACTATGTAAAGGCAGTCAAAGATACCGGCCTGCTTGCAGGGGTCTCTGCACATAATCCCGACAATATAAAGCGTATAGCAGATGAAGGGTGGGAGGTAGATTTCTTTATGACATGCTTCTACTATCTTACCAGGCCGGTGAAAACGGAGGCTCCTGGTACTACTTTGCCAACGGGTCCATATGTGTTTTATAAGGACGATCCAAAGATCATGACACAGGTGATCCGGCAGGTCAGGCAGCCTTGCCTCGCATTCAAGATACTGGGAGCGGGCAGATTGTGTTCGAATCAGGAAACTGTCCGTGCTGCCTTTAAGTTCGCTTTCGAAAACATCAAACCAACCGATGGGGTGATTGTCGGGATGTTCCCTTGGATGTTTGACGAGGTCAGCGCCAATTCGGGATATGCCAGGGAGCTGGGAAAAATATAGCATTCTGTAAACAAGCAACTACTTATTGAGTCCCGGGTGTGCTGTCCACCAGTAGTTATGCTCAATAGCGTCAATCGCTTTATAGATCGTATGCTGACATAGGACCGTGTTATGTTTTCCCATACATGTTTCTCCCTTCGGATCATCCTTATAGAGAGCGTAAAGAACCGGCAATGCTTTCTTTGATCTGATCTGGCCAAGGGTCCATATCGCAATACTTGAGCGGTCGGATGCGGAGTTGTTTTCATTATACAGATATGCTATCAGGGCATCTTCCGCAACACCCGGATGTTGTTTCCTGGCTATATCGATATTTTCCCTGATATCCCGGCCGATCCATATACGTACAGCCAGGATAAAGCAGCAAAATAATACTATAAAACCAATAAGAATAATAGTAAAGATTCGCTTCATACTTTTGACTGTTATATTTCTGTTAACCATAATTGCTGCCAGGCTCAGAACCGGAGTTAATATTACAAGAAAGGCATATATGAATACCCCTGGTTCCGGAGGGTGAGGTGTCTGGTCAGCGAGCGCCCAGAAAGCTAGTACGAGCAATGCAAGATTTAAGATAACCGCAACAACATTCATTACGGGATAGGCAGATTGCACATTTTTAATCTCTGTTTTTCCCTCAGCAGTTTTCTTTTTTGCCTTAAGTCCCGGAAAGTCCAGAATTTTTCTGCTTCCCGAAATTAAAAAGAGATTAAGAACAGGAACCAATAACAACATAACGGTAAGGACTATATAAACAGGGTCCCCTGATATTCCCTCTGTTAACAACAGGAAACAGGTGAATAAGAACAAAATAATATTGCAAAGTATTGCTGCGGTTTTCATAACAACAATAGATTATGACAATAAAAGTACAAATATAATATGAGCGGTTACTTATTTTTTCACAAATGTCGCCCTTGCTACAGGTTCCCCGGTTTTTGTAGTGATTATAATTCTGTAAATCCCTGAAATGAGATCTGAAGCGCTGACAGTATAATGATCGGTTTCCCTGAATGAAAAGCTCTTTTCAGATACTATCCTGCCTGTTTCATCAAAAAGTCTGATGATCATATCATCCCGGTTATCCAGCGCAATTAGCTTAAAGTTGATAATTTCAGAGACCGGATTCGGAAAGATCATAAGGTTCGGCGTAACAGATATCAAATCCTTAATGCCTTGCACATAATTATGGTATACGATAGTATCTTTTACATAGAAGCTTCTGATTCCAGCCTCGTTAACGGC
>JADDYF010000368.1 GCA_015712185.1 Bacteroidales bacterium | reverse complement strand
CTCCTGATACATTCAGGCTGTATGGTCCTGATATTAAGGCAGTCACACCGTCATCAGGTCCTGTTGGCACTGATATTAAAATAAGAGGAAAATATCTCATGTGTCAATCTGATTATCAAACTTTAGTTCATATTGGTTCAGAGGAAGTGTGGCCATTATCAGTAAGTGATAGTGTCCTCTCGGGAAAAATTCCTTTTGGGGTATCCAATGGCCCTAATGAGGTTAAGGTTACTACACTTAATCAGAGTTCTGTTTTTAATAACGATTTCATCGTAACAAATCCTGTAATTTCGAATATATATCCCCTTACAGGTACTTATGATGATGAGATAACAATTGAGGGAGAAAACTTTTTATTCAATGGATTTACCACTTATGTTATATTTAATAATACCTATACGGCAATAGAGGCTGAAATTGTAGAGCTTTCATATAACAGGTTAGTGGCTAAGGTACCCCGCGGAATTGATAGTATTCCATTGAATATTTCGGTTTCTCTTGGCTACGTAACAACTACTTATCCCCAACCATTTATTTTAAATCCTCCTGAAATTACAGGTATATCGGCATCTGCTTTGATCCCTGGTCAGGATATATCAATTTCAGGTAAAAACTTCAATCCATCAGCTTCTGATAATCTGGTTTTCTGGGGTCCATACCAGATCCCGGTTAAAAGCTCAACAATGACAGAGATCATTGCCACCTTGCCATCCGGCATGACTCGCGGAGTCAACAAGATAAGTATTAAAACAGCCGGGTATAAAAGGATCTATCCCGTTCTTTATGAGGTCAAATCGAAATGGTCGGAAATAGCTCTCCCATCCTCATTCACATGGAATTCTTACAATGATTTGGGCAGGAATGGCGATTCATTCTCAGCAGGAAATATTGGCTATATGATGGATGCTTTTGATACACAGATGACTTCTTATAATCCGGCCACTGGTGAATTCAGGGATCTTGGGAAGCATCCGCAATTCGGTGGTTCGTACATGCTTACCGGGATAGTTTGCAGGGATACTTTATATCTTGTTCATGGGTCAGGTGGCATAAATCGTTTCGATATTAATGGCAACACCTGGATAAACATAATTGATAATACTCCTACAGAACTCATGCATGGAGTTGTCCTTTCAATAAACGGGAAGATATATCGCGGGCTAAATTTTACTATGTATTCTCAAATACTTGACAATAAATTCTGGATTTTTGATCCAATACAAAAAAACTGGTTGCCAAAGAACGATTTCACCGGATATTCCAGTAAGTTACCAGTTGAATATTTTGTTATTGGTAATAAGGGCTATGTTATATTTGCCGACAAGGTATTCTGTGAATATGACCCCACGTCAGATAAATGGACCCAATTAACATCTTTTCCTGGTCCTGGCACAAATCGTGCTTTTATGGTATCTTTTGTAATTGATAATAAAGCATACGTGGGATTGGGCAGAGATTTCTTCACCTATGAAGAAGTTCAATATGATAATATCTGGATTTTTGATCCGCAGACCGGCTCATGGGCAGAGAGCACTTTCATGCCATGGGGACCAAGATATAATTCTATATCTTTTGTCGTTAATAACAAGGCATATATAGGATTTGGGTTTAAATCATCAACACAACAAAGAGATCTTTTTGAATTCGATCCCAATTACCCTTTAGAATAAGCTTATAACGTATGAACAAGATTCTTTCATTATTCTTCACGGCATTTCTAAGTTGTAGTGTTAACAACCTTCAGTCTCAGAACAAAATCCCCTTTGGTGAAATCACATACGGAGACCTTGAAAATAAACCTTACAAACCCGACCCCGGCGCAGATGCAATAATTTTATCTGACAAAGGTATTGCAGCCCTTGGGTATGACGGTGAAGAATTTTTCGTTGAACTTGTTAGAGATGTGAAGATCAGGATTGTTAACAGCAACGGATTTGACTATGCCAATGTTGAACTGCCATTCTCTACTGATGATGATATAATTACATACCGGGCATCCACATTTAATATAAGAAACGGAGAAAAAACTGAAACCGAAATCCCTAAAAAAAGTTTCATAATTGACCGTATAAGCGAATCCGTAAAGGTTCTTAAGTTCAACTTTCCTGATGTGCATGAAGGTTCTATCATCGAATATTCCTATACAGCCCGTCTGAAGAACAATGCCGTATTTGTTCTGGTTCCCTGGGAGTTCCAGTCGGACATCCCGGTTGCCAGCAGTTCAATTACCGTAGCATATCCTGAATATTTCACTTTTAAGAACATAATTTCAGGTTCCGCAAAATCTGTCTACACCACCTCATCAACCACTCAATCAACATTCTTCAGGGAAAGGATGAAAGTTAATGTTTTTACATGGTATGTGCAGAACATGCCTGCCTTCAGAAATGAGCCATATATTAAAAGCAGAGAGGAAAATCTCACCAAAATCGATTTTGAGCTTGCCAGTGTCAGCTTTCCCGGTTCATCACTTGAAGAAATAACACCTACATATCAAACGCTTACAGAGAAGCTGCTTAAAAGAAGTGATTTCGGAATTGCACTTACAAAGACAGGCTTTCTGAAGCAAAAGGCTATTGAATTAACAAGCGGATTAAATGATAATGTATCGAAGCTTAAAAAGATACATGAATTTGTTTCCGGGAAAATACTCTGGAACGGAGTGGAAGACTATACTGCATCTGCGTCTTTGAATACAGTATATAAGAAAGAGAAAGGTAATTCCGCTGATATTAATTTTATCCTGATAGGCATGCTCAGGGCTGTTAATATAAAAGCAGATCCTCTCATCCTCAGCATGCGATCGAACGGGAGCATAAACCAGTTATCGGCAATGATCCAGCAATTCAATTATGTTGTGGCCTATGTGTTTGCAGATGATAACTATTACCTTGTTGACGCTACTGATCCTTTAAGACCATTTGACGTTCTCCCATTTGAGTGCCTCAATGGCGTCGGACGCCTGATCAGTGAATATGATTCCCGATTCGTTGACCTTAAAAACAATGAGAAAGAGGCTTCAGCAGCAGCCGTCGGCCTCCAGATAGATGACAAGGGAAACCTGGCAGGTGAGATGAAAACCCGGTATTCCGGTTATGATGCTTATGCTGTCAGAAAATTGGTTATTCTGGAAGGAGAAGACGGATATCTTGATCTTATGAAAGAGAATGCGACAGAAATGGAAATAACTGACTTCAGGCTTGAGAACCTGGCAATAAGAGATTCGGATGTTGTTGAGACAGTCCGGATAAATATCAGGAACGGAGCACAGGTGGCCGGTGACAGACTGTTATTCAATCCATTTCTTCCGCCGATAGCCGAAGGGAATCCTTTTTATCAGGAGACACGTAATTTCCCGATCGATTTTGGAACCTCCAGGGAAACAAGAGTGGTAATGGACCTCGAATTCCCGGATGGATTTTCTGTCATTGAAATACCTGCTGATATTACTTTCTCTCTTGGAAAGGGTGATGGCAGATATGAATTTGTATGCAGGACCAATGGTAATAAAATTATGATCAACAGCCTTTTGATAATTGACAGGACTCTATACCAGCCGTCAGAATATTCATTGATCCGCGATTATTATTCAAAGGTGCTTAAAAAGCAGGCTGAACTGGTTGTATTGAAAAAGAACCTTTAATAATTGACAGAGATGAAAAGAATAAACCTGACAGTACTGCTTTTAGGCATTTCATTAAATATATTTCCACAGGTTTATATTTTCGATTCCATTCCTGATAATCTGAAAAAGAGAGCCGACGCAGTTGTAAGATCGGAACAATGCCTTTTTACTCTTGAAAAACCAGGCAGTGCTGTCATGAAGATCAGGAAAGCAATTACCCTGCTTAATGAAGATGCTGACAGCTACAGGCGCCTGCGGATTTATTATGATAAATATTCAAAAGTCAGTAATCTCAGGGGAACTGTATATGATGAGAAGGGGAATCTAATAAAATATCTGGCAGCAAGTGATGTTGAAGATATGAGCGCGATGAGCGGAGCAGCATTCTATTCTGACGACCGTGTCAAGATCATGTTCTTCCCGATTTATAAATTTCCCTACACAATTGAATATGAATATGAAATTGAATATACAAGCCTGCTGAATTATCCGACATGGGAGTTTCAGGATTCACCCGATGTATCTGTTGAGAAATCAGGAATTCAGTTCATAGTTCCTGAAAATATGACACTCCGTTACTACGAGGAATATATGACCTGCAAGGCTGATACGGCTATCCGGGATGGCAGGAAGATATATACCTGGCAGGAAGAAAACCTGCCTGCCTACATGTCGCAGGAATATGCCATAAGACGGGTTTACCACTCGCCGACACTATATACCGCCCCACTTGATTTTGAATATGGCGGATTCATAGGTTCTATGCGTTCCTGGAGGGATTTCGGCAACTGGGTCTATGAAATAAATAAAGAACGCGATGCCCTGCCTGAGACTGAGGTTACTGCAATCAGAGAAGTGACATCGAAAACCAGCGATCCAAGGGAAAAAGTAAGGCTTGTGTATGAATACATGCAATCCAGAACCAGGTATGTATCGATACAGATCGGGATAGGA
>JADDYF010000365.1 GCA_015712185.1 Bacteroidales bacterium | reverse complement strand
ACGATTCTGTCGGAATGGCAATCAACAATACAAGAAAAGGAGGTAAAGTTGTATTGGTCGGAAATACATCGCCGACAATCGATTTCCCCCTACAGAAGGTGGTGACAGGTGAATTGAAGATTCTTGGCAGCTGTGCAATATGCGGCGAATACGAAACAGTCCTTGAATTTATGAAATTGGGCAGGATTAGTGTTGACGAACATATCTCTGCTGTTGTCCCGCTCTCCGAAGGTCCCATATGGTTCAGGAAATTATACAATAAAGAAGGTGACCTGGATAAAGTAATACTTGTTCCGTAATCAGTTGAGGTTGATGACAAAGCGAATCTATAATATTTCGATTGCAGGATGCGGTAAAGTTGCCCACCTGCATGCAAAAGCTATTAATAATATTCCTGATGCCCGCCTTGCAGGGGTTTGGAGCAGGACGTCAAAGAGAGCCAGAGAATTTGCCCGGCTGTATAAAACAGGAGCTTATTCCGATATTGATAAGATGGTTCTGGGAGAGGAATCCGACCTTGTGATCGTTTGCACACCTCATCCTTTTCACAGACAGCCGGCAGTCGAAGCAGCAGAAGCCGGAGCAAATGTTCTGGTCGAGAAACCGCTGGCTTCGGATCTGAAAGATTGTGATACCATAATAAATGCCTGCAGGCTAAGGTATTGTAAGCTGGGTGTTGTCAGTCAGAGGAGATGGTATGCACCGGTCAGGAGAGTCAAAGAGGCGATAGATGCCGGAAAGATCGGCAAACCTGTTCTGGCTACAGTCACTATGCTGGGCTGGCGCGATAAAGATTATTACCATGCAGATGCCTGGCGCGGGACATGGCTGATGGAGGGTGGGGGAGTCCTTGTGAACCAGGCACCCCATCAGCTGGATATACTCCTCTGGTATATGGGTGACATTGACGAGGTATATGGTGTGTGGAGGAACCTTAATCACCCGTACATCGAGGTTGATGATACCGCAGCCGCCATTGTGAAGTTCAGAAACGGAGCTATCGGTAATATACTTGTGAGCAACTCTCAGAAACCGGGGATCTACGGTAAGGTTCATGTACATGGTGAAAACGGAGCCTCTGTCGGGGTCCAGACTGACGGCGGTGCAATGTTCATTGCAGGAATGACTGGCGTGGCGGAACCTCCCGTAAATGACCTCTGGACTATACCCGGCGAAGAGAAATCACTTAAAAGATGGGTAAAGGAGGATACTGAGGCGTTCAACAGCCAAGATCCCACTGTATATTATATGCAATGTCAGATCGAGGATTTCATCAATGCGATAAGGGATAACAGGGAACCATCGGTCACCGGAGAGTTTGGCCGCAAGACCGTCGAGCTTTTTACTGCAATTTACCAGTCGACACGCGATAATATTCCAGTAAAGTTCCCGGTAAAACATGAAAAAGGTCTTGACGGCCGCCAGCAATTTATTATCAGGAACAAAATTTTGTAATTAATAGGTCATAATAATAGCTCTATGCCGCTTCTCATTGTAGTACTAGGAATTTGTTTACTTCTGATACTGATACTAGTATTAAAATTTGATTCATTTCTGTCTTTTATAATTGTTTCTCTTCTGGTTGCGCTAGCCGAAGGAATGAATATCAGAGATGCAGTTGTATCAATTGAAAAAGGACTGGGAAATACAATGGGATTTATTATTATGATACTGTGTTTTGGAGCTATGCTTGGAAAACTTGTCTCCGAAAGCGGAGCAGCCCAGAAAATTACCTTAAAACTTGTTAATGCATTTGGTGAAAGATATATACAGTTGGCTCTGATGTTGACGGGATTTATTGTTGGGATTTCCCTTTTTTACGATGTTGCATTTTTTATTATGATTCCGTTAGTATTTACTATTGCCGCTACTTCACGTCTTCCATTGCTTTATGTCGGGCTTCCTATGTTAGCTGCCTTATCAGTTACTCATGGTTATTTACCCCCACATCCGGCTCCCACTGCAATTACCGGAATGTTCAATGCTGATCTGGGACGAACAATGATTTATGGAATCATTGTGGCAATTCCAGCAATCATAATATCTGGACCGATTTTGTCAAGAGCTCTCGGGAAAATCGATGCGAGACCTCTGCAGGAATTTGTCAGCAGTAAACCATTGAGTGAAGAATCCCTGCCCGGTTTCTGGGTAAGTTTTTTAACAGCATTATTGCCGGTAATAATAATTGGCTTTTCAACAATAGCGGACTTTCTTTTAGCTGATGGAAATATTTTAAGGAAAGTCCTTGGTTATATTGGAAATCCAGCGGTGGCAATGCTGGTTTCAGTAATTGTGGCTGTTTATACCCTCGGTCTTGCCAGAGGGAAAAGATTACCCGATATAATGAAATCACTTACACATTCTGTCGTAAGTTTAACTGTAATAATGCTGCTGATCGCAGGTGCAGGAGCTTTGAAGCAAGTACTTGTCGATAGCGGAGTAAGCGAGTATATTGGAGAATTGCTGAAACACTCAACTATTTCTCCCCTGTTGCTGGGATGGCTGATAGCGACAATTTTGCGCTTTTGTGTTGGATCAGCTACTGTGGCAGGTATTACGGCGGCTGGTATTGTCCTTCCCCTGGCAACCGGTGGAGGAGTAAAACCTGAGTTGATGGTACTGGCGATTGGATCAGGAAGCCTGATGCTTGGACACGTGAATGACGGAGGATTTTGGCTCTTTAAAGAATACTTTAATCTGAGCATAAAAGACACACTCAGATCATGGACCATTATGGAAACATCAATTGGAATCTCAGGACTTATTGGTGTTATGATACTGAATCTTTTTATCTGATACAACAGGTCTTTTCTCAATATAGGTCTTATTCATTGCTGCAGCTTACGGAACACTTTTCTACGGTATTCTTCCAACGGTATGTAGCCTCAATATTCAAATTTTCTTGTAATTTTAACCCTCTGAATAT
>JADDYF010000337.1 GCA_015712185.1 Bacteroidales bacterium | reverse complement strand
GGAAAGTCGGAACCTCAACACTGCTTAAGTGTGTCCTTAACAAGGAATGGGGGCTTCGTACCGGAAACCTCCTGTCACATTTCGCCCTTTTTGAGGTAGAGACCTATCCGAAGGTTATTGCCGTTACAGATGTTGCAATGAATATCTCACCAAATCTCAAGGACAAAATAGCGATCATTAATAATTCGGTTTCGTGCCTGATAAAGCTGGGGTATAAGATGCCGAAGGTCGCAGTACTCGGTGCCGTCGAGATGGTTAATGAAAACATGGAGGCAACACTCGATGCAGCTCTTCTTTCGAAAATGAACCAGCGCGACCAGATCAGGAATTGTATCATCGACGGCCCGCTGGCATTCGATAATGCTGTAAGTCTCGAAAGCGCACAACAGAAAGGGATCAGGAGCGAGGTGGCAGGAGATACTGACCTGTTGCTGATGCCCGATATAGAGGTTGGCAATGTTCTGTATAAATCGCTTGTATTTTTTGCAAAAGCAAAGGTGGCTTCCGTGATCCTGGGCGCCAGAGTGCCGATTGTACTGACATCACGATCCGATTCAGAGGAAGCAAAATACTATAGCATTCTTCTGTCTGCAGCCGCCAGTAAGTAAAAAAGTATGATCAGGACGCTTGATCAGATGATAGAAAGGGTGCTTGCGCTTGAAAGGAAGCACCGGATTGCTGTAGCCTGGGCGCAGGACAAAAATACAATCAACGCCATTAACAAGGCAGTAGCTGCCGGTTTTGCCGAAGCAATCCTTATCGGGAATCCAAAGGAAATAATATCTACCTGTAAATCAGCAGGTGTTGACAGCAAGCTTTTTAGCATCCTTGAGAGTGATAATGAAGTTGATGCTTCAGCTGAGGCCGTACGGCTGACCAGGACAGGCTCCACACATATTGTAATGAAGGGACTTGTCGGCACAGATATATTCCTTAAAGCGGTTATGGACAAGGAGACAGGCCTGATGCTTCCTGAAGCTGTGCTGAGCTATGTAGGTGCACTTGAGATTCCTGCTTATCACAAACTTCTTTTCATAACTGATCCGGCAGTAATACCGTTCCCCGACCTCAATCAGAAAATCTCAATGGTACGATATGCCATTGAGATGGCATCAAGGTTTGGCATTAATAATCCGAAAATAGCCCTGATCAGCGCCACTGAAAAGGTAAGCCCTCATTTTCAGAATACCATCGATTACTCCATTATGTGTAAAATGGCCGAGCAGGGAGAGATCCAGAACTGTGTGATGGACGGACCTCTTGATCTTTTCCTGGCATGTGATAAGAAAAGCGTGGAGATCAAAGGTGTTAAAACTCCCGTTAACGGTGAAGCCGATATACTTCTCTTTCCCTCGCTTGAATCGTGCAATCCGTTCTACAAGGGACTGATGCTGTTTGCGCAGGGAGAACTGGCAGGTTTGATCAGAGGAACCGAAAAGCCTGTAATTGTAATGTCGAGAAGCGAAAGTGAAAAATCCAAATATTATTGCATAGCCCTTTCATGCCTTATGGCATAAATATCTCATATTGGATAAAAGATTCAGTAACTACCAGATAGACACATGGCTAAACGATTAATCCTTGCTGTTAATCCCGGTTCAACATCAACAAAATTTGCTCTTTTCGAAGAAGATTCAATGGTTTTTGAGAAAACTCTTGCTCATGATTTCGGGGAAATTTCAGGTTACAGGAAAATTACCGATCAGTTTCATTTCAGGAAAGACCTTATAATGAAAGAACTCAGTGGACGAGGTACAGACCTGAAGCAGATTGCAGCAGTAGTTGGGAGAGGAGGACTTGTGAAACCCATCGAATCGGGGATTTATGAGGTGAATGAGAAAATGAAAGCCGATCTTGATGCCGGACTTCTTGGTCAACACGCAAGTAACCTTGGCGGGCTGATAGCAGACGATATTGCATCAGGACTGCCGAATGCCAAAGCCTATATTGTTGATCCTGTTGTAGTTGATGAATTGCAGCCTGTTGCAAGGCTGTCAGGACACCCCGAGATAGAAAGGATTTCAATTTTCCATGCATTGAATCAGAAAGCAGTAGCCAGAATGTACGCCTCTTCAACAGGCCGGAAATATGAAGACCTGAACCTGATTATAGCACACATGGGAGGAGGGATAAGTGTCGGCGCACACAGAAAAGGAAGGGTAATTGATGTAAATAATGCCCTTAATGGCGATGGTCCTTTCTCCCCTGAACGTTCCGGAGGTCTTCCATCAGGTCAGCTCACTGACCTGTGCTTCAGCGGCAGGTTTACTCATCAGGAAATAAAATCGATGATCACAGGGAAAGGAGGGATGGTAGCCTATCTCGGGACGAACAGCTTCAGGGAGGTATGCAGGATGGCAGAAAACGGCGACCGGAAAGCCATCCTCGTCACAGAAGCAGTATCGTATCAGGTTGGTAAGGAGATCGGGGCACTGGCAGCTGTGCTTGAAGGGAAGGTTGATGCCATAATACTCACCGGGGGGATGGCTTACCAGGAAGCTCATGTAGCGAGGATAAAGGCAATGGTGGAATTTATTGCCGGGGTGGTCATTTATCCGGGCGAGGATGAGATAAAATCTCTTGCATTCAATGGACTGCTGGCACTTGACGGCAAAATCGAGATAAAGAAATATGAGTAGATGTGTTATTAAGGATTTTTGCCAGCCACAGGGATCACTTTGCCGTTAAAGTATTTGCTTCCGTTCAATGCAAAATCAACAATAAAATCTGCCATTTCTCTGGCGCTTACAGCAGCAACGGATTGCGGAAAAGCCTCCCTGAACATTTCTGTCTGAACTGATCCCAGCGCCAGACAGTTAACCGCAATTCCGTCTTTACGGAATTCCTCGGCAAGACACTCGGAGAGGCAAGCCAGCGCTGCCTTGGATGAGCTGTAGTATGATAATCCCCTGTATTTGGCGCTTCCCTGGAAGCCTCCCATGCTTGATATATTTACAATGTGTGATCCCTTCTTCATCATCGGCTTTAGAGTACGGATGATGGCAGCCGGACCAATGAAGTTGATCTCCATTATATTCCTGGCTTCATCAGTGCTGAAATCATGAAAGTCCTTTACAATAATAGTACCTGCATTATTTATCAGAATATCAATACTTTCAAACTGGTTTTGAACCTTCTCCATGAATGAATCCAGCTGCCTGTCGACGCAAGTCAGGTCAAGCTGATAAGTAATTATATTACCGTGATCCGAATTCCCGGAAAGCTGATCGAGGGCAGCTTTGTTCCTCCCGGTCACAATGACCTGATTATTTCCGTTTCCTGCAAGTATCCGGGCTATCTCTTTTCCGATTCCACGCGTCGCACCATTGACAATTATGTTCATTTTTCTTCCGGGTATATAATTCAGAACTATTTTTTCGTTTATTTGTATCTTTCTTATCAAAGTTACAAAATTGTAATGAGGGTTGATATATATAAGGGGGTTCCGGTCCGTCTTAAAAGAGTTGCATACATACTACTGATAGTCATTGTTGCCTCATTTTCAACTGTTTCTAGTCAGGAAACAAAAAGGGAAACTCCGCCTTTGAGAGAAAGATTGTTTTTTGGAGGAAGCCTGGGATTACAGTTTGGGACAATCACCGATATTGAGATCTCACCGATTGTAGGATTATGGGTTTTGCCCCGCGTGGCAATTGCAGCCGGACCGAATTACAGGTTCTACAAGTCCAAATTATCTAATGTCTGGACAGATATTTATGGAGGCAGGTTCTACACGGAGTTAGTTGTTATTCAGGATATTAATTCAATTATTCCGGTAGGTATACACACAGGTATCTTTCTCCATATCGAAGATGAACTTCTCAGTTTACAGTCCTCCTTCTGGAAAAATCCGCCATATGCATCTAACAGGTTCTGGGTGAACACAATTCTTGCAGGAGCCGGGATCAGCCAGCAGATGGGCAGGAGATCTGCCCTGAACATCATGGTCCTCTGGGCGCTGAATGAGTCATTGTATTCATTGTACAGCAATCCTGAGATCAGATTCAGTTTTACCTTTTAAAGGTTCCTTTACGGATTTTTTTCTTTTCAACAGGAATACTTCAGCGCTATTCATGGCCTGGCTGCATTAAAACAACAGCCAAATCAATTCAGACAAGCTGATTTCTGCCATACGATGGCCATTTCAGAATTAATTTCAATTAACCACCCCTTCCGTGGACGAAATATTTGTGGAGAAAGGAGAGAAGTAAGTCATTCAGTCGATTCAGAACTGACTAAAAATAAAACTGAAGTCCGCTGAATAGGCTGAAGTTTATCCTGATCAGTCTCCAGAGGTTTTTTTATTGTCAATTCTAGCGGTTTACATTTGTAAAGCATTGAAAACTGAGTATAAATTCACCGTTGTAACAAGAATTAGCAATTATTCATGTAACAATTGTAAATTTTTTGGCTGTTGCATTTACACATTGTTTATAATACTTATAATCAGATCTTTAAATCACATTAATTAATCTGTTTGTGCCATATATATCGGCAAGTCTTTATAATACTTAGATAATTTGTTTAGAAATCAGGTTTAATATATTGTATACCATAATAATATATAACTAAACTCACTCGTTGCTATATATATAATTAGTTGACAATCAGGTGGAGAATAAATCAAGTAATGTAACTGCTATTTGACATTCTGATATGAATTACAGATGTAAATATATTAAGTTACGAATGTGATTTAATTAAAGATTACATTTGTAATACATTCTTTTTGATTATGAAAGAACGGATAAGAGAGTTTCTTTTAGCAGAAAATAAATCTTCAGCACAGCTGGCTGAAGAGATTGGCGTGCAACCATCAGGAATTTCCCATATACTTTCCGGAAGAAACAAGCCAAGTCTCGATTTCGTGCTTAAAATGCTCGAAAAATATGATCATCTAAGGACTGACTGGTTGCTTTTCGGCAAAGGCAGTATGTATAAAGAGCCAGTTATGGGGAGTTTATTTGATGAAGCAGCCAGAGCAGGTTCTTCCGGCGAGAAAGAAGAACAAAGAAAGAATATGAATCTTCCGGAAAAGAGAACGGCTGACTCATCTCAAGCCCGGCAACCTGGAAAATTAGTTCAATCTGATGCGGCGAGGCGATCAGAATTAGTGAGAATCGTCTGGTTTTATGCGGATAACAACTTCGAAGAGTACTTCCCTCAGCAAAAGTAACAGGCAGAAGACGGGATAAAGAACTGCATAACACACTCCTGACACCTGACATCCGGAATTATTTTCAGATATCAGCCATTAAAAGTATATTTGCAGCAAACGTCCTGCAGATGACAAAAAGGATTGAGGACCTGAAGATAACAGAGAATACCCGTCTGAATAAAGATATTTTCATCCTAGGATTATCAGGAAACAGCAGTCTTCCCGAAATGAGACCCGGTCAGTTTGCCCAGATTAAGGTGGAGGGCAGCCCCGGAACATTCCTTAGACGACCTTTCTCAATACATGATGTTGATTATGAACGTAATACTTTCAGACTTCTGATCCAGATAGCGGGAGATGGGACCGAAACTCTTTCAAAGCTGAGGAAGGGTGATACCCTTAACCTCATTTACCCGCTTGGCAATTCCTTCAGTGTCCCGGAAAAGAATAAGCGTATCCTCCTTGCCGGTGGCGGGTGCGGTGTAGCTCCCCTGCTATTTCTGGCGAAGTATTTGAAATCCCATGGATTGAATGCCGACATCCTCCTCGGGTACCGGAACAGTGAAAGGATCATTGAATCCGGTGAATTCTCTGCCATTGGAAATGTATTTATAGCTACCGAGGATGGTTCAGAAGGGGAGAAAGGACTGCTGACCGACCACCCGCTTTTAAAAAAGGAATCATTTGATGTGATTTATTGCTGCGGTCCGGTTACGATGATGAAGACCGTTGCAGTTTATTGCAGGAAGAGGAATATCAGCTGTGAGGTTTCTCTCGAAAACCTTATGGGATGCGGGATCGGAGCGTGCCTGTGTTGTGTGGTTGAGACCACGGAAGGTAATATGTTGACCTGCACCGACGGACCAGTCTTCAATATAAATGTTCTGAAATGGTGAATCTCGGCTTTTCCATCGGCGACCTCAGGTTTAAGAATCCGGTGCTGACTGCATCAGGCACTTTCGGATATGGATCTGAATTTGATGATTTTTTAGATGTATCGCTGCTTGGAGGCATCATTCTGAAGGGAACAACCCTTGAGCCGAGGGAAGGAAATGCCTATCCCAGAATGGCTGAAACACCATCGGGAATGCTTAATTCCGTGGGCCTGCAGAATAAGGGGATCGAATTTTTTGAAAAGAATATCTATCCCCGCGTTTCATCTTACAACACAAATGTTATCGTAAATATTAACGGCAACCATATCGATGACTACGTCGGCCTGGCCGAGAGAATCAGCAGGCTTGACAAGATACCTGCAATAGAGCTGAATATCTCATGTCCAAATGTGAAAATGGGGGGGATGGCTTTCGGTACCAATCTCGGAGCAACAAGGGATGTAACCAGGGCTGTCAGAGCCGTTTATCCCAAAAAACTGATCGTAAAACTCTCGCCAAACGTTACCGATATAGTCAGCTTTGCACAGGCTGCAGAGGAAGAAGGGGCTGATTCCATATCGCTTATAAACACCCTTCTCGGAATGGCAATAGATACCGGAAGTATGAAACCTGCTCTCTCAACCATAACAGGTGGATTGTCGGGCCCTGCAGTAAAGCCTGTTGCACTCAGGATGGTATGGCAGGTAGCACGGTCAGTAAGGATCCCTGTCATTGGAATAGGAGGTATAATGAATACACGGGACGCCGTTGAATTCTTCCTGGCGGGTGCATCGGCCGTTCAGATAGGCACAGCCTCCTTTATCGATCCCGGGGTTTCATTAAAAATAGTGGGCGGAATAAGTGATTATCTAAGCAGCAAGGGATTTTCGGATATAAAGGAGATCATCGGAATCATTAACAGGCAGGGAACAGGGAAATCCTGATCTGCCTGACAAACAGCAATTATACTTTGATCGGGTCCTTTGTTAATCCGGATATTTTTCACTATCTTTTCCTTGAATATTATAATTGATTATTGTATTTTGTTTTAATCTATTAATCAATCATATAGAAATGTCAGATAATTTACAGATTGACGACCTTGACAGGAAAATCCTCAATGTTATAACAAAGAATGCAAGGATACCATACCTTGAGGTAGCAAGGGAGTGCGGCGTCTCGGGCGCTGCAATCCATCAGCGGGTGCAGAGGCTTATGCGTACCGGAGTGATAAAAGGTTCTGAATTTAAAGTCGATCCGGCAATGGTGGGTTTTAAAACGTGTGCATATATCGGCATTTTCCTCGAACATCCGGGGCATTTCCGTGAGGTTATCAAGAAATTCAGGGAGATACCCGAGATAATTGAATGCCACTATACAACGGGAAATTATTCCTTGTTTATCAAGGTATACACGCGCGATAATGAACACCTGCGTGATATACTAACGGACAAGATCCAGAATATCCCAGGGGTTGTCCGTACCGAGACATTAATATCACTCGAGGAATCGATAAACCGGCAGATACCGGTACTTTCAGAGTGAAATCAGGCATTCTGATCTGAATCCATATTATTTTGATTATAAATAGTTTAGTTATGAAAAAAATCACCTTCCTTTCAGCAGCACTATTGATTTCGGTTTTAGTATCAGCACAGGGGCCCGACTTCTCAGGTACATGGAAACTGAACACAGGTAAAAGCAAACTGGGCGCAGAATTCTCGATGGCTCCTCGCGAGATTATCATTGGACAGAAAGGTAACGAATTCAATGTCGAAAAACACTCCAGCTACCAGGATCAGGAATTTACCATCAACGATAAATTCACGCTTGATGGTAAGGAATGTATCAATCCGGGCTGGATGGATTCCCAGAAGAAATCGACCGCAGTATGGTCGGACGACAGGAAATCGCTGAAAATCACGACAAAGATGACTGTTGGCGATGGAGGCGAAATGACCATAACAGAGATCTATAAAATGGACGGCGCTAACATGGTTCTCGAATCGAGTTCCTCTTCTTCATTTGGCGAGATGGCCGAAACCATGGTTTACGATAAGCAATAGGCCGCCGGTATCTTGCCACCGGTTGCCGGTTGACGTTGACCGTCCCGCAACCTATCGGGAGCCGGAATACACGATATAACAGATCATAACTATCAGAATATGAGAAACCTCTCATTTTGTTTAAGCATTTTATTTATCCTGTTCATAATAAGCTGTACTTCACAGGATAAAGCCAAAGTAGTGAAGTTTGAAGGAGCTTCTCATGAAGAGAAGTGGGCAATAAAGGAGCTGAATCCTGAACTGCCGGCGGACTGGTCTCAGTCAGGATTCCTGACCTTTGAGTTTAAGGCATCATCCACCCAGCGTTTTTTTATTAACCTGTATGATGCACAGGGAATGCGCAGATTAAGGATGCTCCCTTTCCAGGGTGCATGGGTGCGGGCATCCGTTCCCCTGGCAAACTTCCAGAAAAGGAATGTGGTGGGACAGGATATGGCGGCAATAGGTCAGAGGGGCATGCCTGGATATGGCCTCGGATTTACAGGTTCTGTCGGACCAATCACCAATGTTGACTCTCTGGGAATCTTAATGGAAGAGCCTATTGGCAGTCCAACCCTCGAGATTCGTAATATACGGCTGACCATGAATGCCGAGGATTCCATCCTGAGCCCCATACCGCTTGTTGACGAGTTCGGGCAGTGGATACCGGCCGACTGGCCTGGTAAGGCAATGAGCCTCGATGATCTTCAGACATCATGGGATGAGGAGGATAAGGCTCTGCAGACCGGAAGGTTCAATGTATCAAAGTATGGAGGCTTCCTGGAAACGAAAGCAAAAGCGACGGGATTCTTCCGAGTTGAAAAGATCGATGGTAAATGGTGGTTCATCGATCCCGACGGTCATTATTTCATTTCCGCGGGCAGTACCGGTATAAGTCCGGGAGGATCATTTGCACGCATCGAAGGCCGTGAATATATTTATACAGCATTTCCTCCGGAAGAGCTTACCCAGGCGAACAAGCGGCTCGGCAGAGCCTCATTCTTCACCTGGAATCTCTACAGGAGGTTTGGTCCGGATTATTATCAGAAATGGATGGATTTCACAGTCAGACGTATGGACGACTGTGGCTTGAATACAATAGCCAACTGGTCGGATACGGGTTTCGGACGAAGCCGGCGCAAACCTTATGTGGCAACTCTGAGCGGTTGGGGATTTGATGCAAGGACAATGGGCATGCCCGATGTATATGCACCGGATTATGCCGCAAATGTAGATGCAGCAGCAGCCCGGCAATGTGCTCCCCTTAAAGATGATCCCTATCTTCTGGGTTATTTTGTAGGTAATGAGCCGCCATGGCCAGGAAGAGAGATGGATCTTATAAATGTGATTCTCGGAGGTGATGATACACCTATGAAAGCTGCACTGCAAAAATTCATTGCTGACGGAGATACTCCAGAGCGCCGCAGGACTTTCGTTTATGATACCTTTACAAAGTTCATCACCATGGTGAATGCCGCAATAAAGAAACACGATCCCAATCACCTGAACCTCGGATTGCGGTTCGGCGGCAATCCGCCGGACGATCTGGTAAGGTTGTCGGCCTCGATAGGATTTGACGTGTTCAGCCTTAATATCTACAGCTACAGCGCAAATCCCGACAGGCTGAAGAAGATTGACGACCTGACCGGCCTTCCGATAATCATCGGGGAGTTCCACTTCGGTACACC
>JADDYF010000336.1 GCA_015712185.1 Bacteroidales bacterium | reverse complement strand
TCTGAATAATATGTCTTTTCAGCCGGACCGAACATGTTGCTCGGTAACAATCTCAGATATCCTGCCGCACCTTTCCTGACTTTACATTTCAGGAATCTTGAATTCATCATCATAAGGGTGAAGTCTTGGAACTCTTCCTGCCCAAGCGCTGCTTTATCTCTTTCAGATACTTTGAGATAGGTTGCCTGGGCTTGCGGAAATACCTCAAATTCAGGTTCAACACCCAACGATATAAGCCTGATCCTGCCCATAGGTTCACCTTTTTCATTATTTGTTGAAGTAGCTCCGGATACCAGTAACTTGCCTCCATTCCGGACATAGTTATCCAGAAGTGTAACAAGATCATCACTCATATCAGTGATGTCATCCAGAATAACGACATCGTAATCTTCAATCCTGCGGGGTGTTCTGTCACTGCCCAGCATTGAAGGGATTATCACATCATACATGATATGTTCTTCGGAAAGCATCCTGATCATCCCCTGAAATTCCCCTCCCCGACCTTGTACCAGTGCAACTTTACTTACAGCCTGAATATTTGTAAACAGCTTTTCATTGGTCTTATGGAATGCATAAAGTTCACCGACCGCAGGAATGAACCTGCGGTCTTCGTAATGTACGAGAGTACCGACAACTACAAAACCTGCCGGTGCTCCGTGCAGTATATCCTCAAGCAGCCAGGTCCTCAGCAGGTTCGGTGAGCTCATTATGTTACGGTAGCCGATAGCCTGGAATCCCATAATGAGATTAAGAGGCACCCTGTCCTTATACGATCCGAGTATCCGCTTTACATTGATCGTTGCATGATAAATATTATCGACGCCCGGCGCCATTGATGCCCCTGATTCCGAGGCAATCCACGATGTTCCGATGTCGTTGTAATTATAGATAATCAGGTCTGGATTCTGTTCTTTAATAAACCCGGTGATCTTATTGTAAAGTTCTTCAGATGTAACTCTCTGAAATTCTCTGTATTCCCTTATGCCGGGATCATCATTGTATTTCGGGAGTTTCAGACCTGTATAAGCCCGGAACCGCTTCCTGCAGTTTTCGCACTGGCAGATGCCATGGTTTGTACCTGCATAGGTAGAACCTGTATATCCCATCATATTAAAAAAGATCCCATCTACAGGATAATTAGAAATTACCTCTTTCAAAATCTCAAAGGCATATTCCTGGTAATATCCTCCGTTTATACAGGCAGAGTAAAGTCCGTTGAATATCTGCGGCTCTCCGTTGGTGCCGATATAAAGCCATTCAGGTTTTTTACCCGCAATGCTTGAATCGAGTTTGCTGAAATCGAAGCGTGCAATATATTTTATACCATTCTCATGAAATCTTTTTATAAGGTCAGCTACAAGATCCTCCGCTCCGATATTTGGATTCTTCCAGTGATAAGTCAGTTTTGTCTGATAATTTGCCACAATTCCGCCGGTATTGAACAGAACAGCATTGGCAGATGCATCGGTAATCGACCGGACATAGGCATCCCTGTCCATAATGCCTTCAATCTCAGGGAGATTGGTCTGTATCAGCCTTACCGGCGTGCGATTCCACCAGGTACCGTCATAACTTCCGGGATCAATTGAAGCAAGCGAGTCCGGATCTGAATGTGTACACGAAATCAGGCCTGAAATAATACAAGCGGCTAATAAGAAAAATCCGCCTTTCATATTCCCATAGTGTTGAGAACTGATCCCAGGCAACTCTACTAAGGTTTTCATAACCTGATTTTATGTTTAAAGATTACTGAAAGTGAATCTGGGCCGGGTTCTTCACTTTGTTAAAGTTAGTATAGTATTGAATACAATACAAATAATATTAATGGTCACTGAAGATATCAGGCATGGTGAACTTATTCATATAAAACTTTGTTACAGAGAATAAATGACCAATAAAATGTTAATACTGTTGAGCCTGGCAGCATGGATCCTGCTCCATTCATGCAGCAAGCAGAACACAGGTGACCCTGAGGAAGTTCCGCAGCTGAAATACAACACTATCCTGACCGGATATGAAATAATCTGGGGTATGGATTTCCTGCCGGATGGAGATATGATCTTTGGTGAAAAGCGTGGGAAACTATACAGGAAAACCAATGAAACTGTCACGGAGATCACCGGTTTTCCTGCAGTCCTGTCATCCGGACAGGGCGGATTGCTCGATATAAAGGCGCACCCCGATTATGCGGATAATGGCTGGATTTATGCAAGCTATTCAGCATCAAATACATCAGGAGGTGGTCTGCTGAAGCTGATTCGCTTCAGGATAACAGGCAACCAGGTCAGGGATATTGAAAATCTTTTCACCACAAACGGATCGGATACCTGGTTCGGCCACTATGGAAGCCGCATCGTCTTCGACAAGGGGAATTACCTGTACCTGAGTGTGGGTGAGGGAGGAACGACATCCTATGGCGGACCCGATACACCCAACAACAATGCCCAGAATCCTGCCTCATCCTGGGGTAAAATACACCGTTTCAGGGATGACGGTTCTGTACCTGCCGACAACCCGGTTCTTCCGGGTAATACCAGTCCGACATCAGTCTATTCTTATGGGCACAGAAATCCGCAGGGATTGACAGTCCATCCTGTAACAGACGAGATATGGGAGACAGAACACGGTCCCAAGGGGGGTGATGAAGTGAATATAATTCTCAAAGGAGCAAACTATGGCTGGCCTGTTTACTCCTTAGGAGTCAATTATGACGGTACAACAATCTCATCCGGACACACCGCTAAAGGCATCACTGAACCTCTTTATACATGGACACCCTCAATCGGTATCTGCGGAATGGCATTTATCACCAGCGACAGATTCAAATCATGGAAGGGGAACCTGCTGGTCAGCGGATTGGCATCCCAGAGGCTCTACAGGTGTGTTGTGAACAATAATAAAATTACTGATGAAGAGGTTGTTTTAACCAACTATGGCAGGGTAAGAAATGTCAGGCAGGCTCCTGACGGTTCAATATATGTTTCCGTCGAAAATCCGGGCAGGATCATTCAGATATTAGCTGAATAAATTGTCAGTCATTTCCGGTCATGTCAGTCATTTCCGGTCAATAAGTTTATCAATTTCATTTTGTCCTTTTCCAACTCAGGTCTTCCGGTTTGGTTTGATGGCTCAATGGGATATTACTTGGCCAAAATACCTTAACTTTGTTTAAGACCTATTAATCTTTAACCAATAACCCATATAAATCACCTCCCTTAAAATGAAAAACCATCCAGCCAGAATTAACCGCCGGACATTCATCGGAACAACCGGTGCCTTTACAGCAGGAATAACTCTGCTGCCCGGGCCGTTCATCGCCAGGTTTGCCGGAGATGCAAGATGGTGGGAAAAAGAACCGCTAAGGATCGTTGAACTAGAGGAAGGATTTGAATTCGCAGAAAAAGCACAGCTGCTGAAGGATCTGGGCGCAAACATGGAGCACCTAGTAAGATTTGCTGATAATTCGCCGGGAACATCATTTCTCGATGAACATAACCTGTACGGAGGTAAAAAAGTCTATTTCAGTTCTTTGAAAGAATACCTCCTTGAAGCACATAAGAACGGGATAAAGGTTGTTATCTATTATAATGTTCACGCTATCCTGTCATCCTATGCGCATCAGCATCGTGACTGGCAGCAGATCCAGGATGACGGGAAACCTATTGAAACGGTATACAGTGTGGATTCTTCATTCTGCATCAACAGCCCCTGGCGCACAGAGGTATTCCAGACCTTAAAAAAGCTGGTATCCTATGAGATTGACGGTGTTTTTTATGACGGACCGATCTTCTTTGCCAACACCTGCCACTGTGAGTCATGCAAGAACCTTTTCAGGACAAAATATTCCGGAGAAATACCTTCAAAAACCGAATTATCTTCGAGACGGGATGATCTGGGCTGGAAAGAGCTTCTTGAATTTCAATCTGACAGTATAGCAACATTTTTAAGGGATTCAAATAAGATCTTAAAGGAAGCTAATCCGGAAATTCTCC
>JADDYF010000303.1 GCA_015712185.1 Bacteroidales bacterium | reverse complement strand
TGTGTACTAGTTCCTTCTCATTTATCAGGATTATTTTTTTATCTGTCTGAATTCTGAAGCCGATAAGGCTCTCATTCTCCGACTCTTTCTCCCTGGTGAAACCTATTGTGACTTTCGTTGTCCTCTCTGAATTCTGATTTTCAATCGTGTTAAAAAGATCGAGAAATATCTGCTTGAGAACTATCGGGTCGCCTATACATTCATAATCTGCGAACTCCTTTTTACTGAGGATAAAATCGATATTGGCTTTCTCCTTTAAACTGTAGAGTTCTATTGTGTTCTGGATTGTTGAAAGCAGGTTGAACCTGATATCTTTTCTGGTCTCCAGGCTCAGGCTCCCGGCCGATTGCATTGTTAATTCATTAACAGTGGTGACCATATTATTCGTCGAGGCAACAAAAGTCTCCAGCAGTTCCTTTTGTTGTTTTTGAAGGCCCGATTCCATCAGCAGATCGGTAATAATAACAAGATTGTTGAGGGGTTCCCTTATCTTATGCGAGAAGTCGGTGATAACATCGTCCTTCTTTTCGCTCGAAGATGATACATCGTTCAGGGAATTCCGTGCTGCTTCTGAAACTGACAACATTTTTTTAAGGAGGATAAGAATCAGACATGCTGTGGCTATTATGATAATGCCAGCTATCAGCCTGAGCTCAAATGTGATCAATAAAACAGAGATGATCAGTCCGGCAATTGACATATAGGAATATAGTCTTATCATTCCTATATTCTCGTCAAAATGTCCTATAACTGATCGATTTAGCCCGGTTCTGCTGGTACTTCCGGTTCCTTTTACCATATCACATCTGTTTGGTTTTGTAAAATTACGTAAAATATGTAATAAATATACATCAACCAGGTTGAACATCTTTTCAGGGAAACCGTTAATTTTGTGTTACGGTACGAAATTTGCTTTTTATCAGGTAAACCCATAAGTATTATGAAGAAGTTTTTCAGGATATTGATTATTGCCGCCGTTTTCGTTTCGGAGGGGATTGTTTTTTCAGTTAGAGGACAGGAAAGGGAAGGGATGGTAAAATATACTCCTGATTTCAGATTCAGGGACGGGATCTACCTCAATTTTGATCAGGTTAAAATTAACAGCCCTATACCTAAAGCCAAAATTCTCACCTCAACCGATTACAACGACAGGGAATTCTTTCAGAAACTGTTTGAGGCAGGGAAAATTTATTTCTACGATAACATGGGCATCCGGCAGGAAGTTGAGATCAATTCAATATGGGGCTATTCACGCAATGGTATTTTATATATACAGATTGAGGGTAATTTTAACAGGGTTACCTTTATAGGCAATATATGTCATTTTGTCGCAGATATCACTACATATGACAACCGTTATTACAATTACCCTTATGGCTATTATGATCCCTATTATTATTACTCACCATATTCTTATTACGGGTACGGGAATTACTATAATCCTTATGGTTCATATTATTCTCCATACCGGCAGGGGAATATGGCCCGTACAGAATTAAAGCAGTACATTATTGATTTTGAGACTGGTAAGATTCTCGAGTTTGATGTTGAAAATACCGAATTGCTGCTTATGAGAGATAGCGAGCTGTATGAGCAGTACGTTCAGCTTTCGAGAAAGAAAAAGAAAGAGCTGATGTTCGTTTATATCCGTAAGTTCAACGAAAAGAATCCCCTATATTTACCGGGAGACAAATAAACTTATCGATGAAAAGAATCTTATTTTCAGTTTTGTTTCTTCATTATACAATCCTGTTTTATAGTCAGGCGCCATTTCCCGGCAATGAAGAGATAAAACAGTTTGCTGCATCCAAAACATGTGTTGTCCTTGAGGATAATCAGATGTCCTATTATAACTTGTACATAAAGGCAGCGATGAAGGAATACTGGAGGATAACTCCATACGAATTTATCACTGTTAAGGAATTTAATGTAATGAGGTCGAAGCCAGCGTATTCATTTATTGTACTTACCGAGACCAATTACGAAAAGGACAAATCCATTTCACTGTACAATTTTATTAATCTTCTCCAGGGAAAGGATGTTGACAAGCTCGGTGATATGCCGGAAATATGTGCCGTACCTCTTTCATTTGCAGGAGAAGATGATTTTGAATACGGTTATAAGCTTGGTGCCATTCTCTCCTTCATGCAGAACCATGCCCGGCTGATCCATGAAGATCCGTCAAAAACAGGAAGAAGGTATCTGAGATTCTATAACGAGAATATTCCTGATTTAATGAATAGGACCATTCTTGTAAAACAGGAAGATCTTAGCCCGGACATCGGCAGCATAGAGAGGATAAAAGCAATTTATTCGAATAAAATTGAAATTGTGACAGAGGATGAAATTGTGAAAGCCATTGAAACCAAGGCTCCCGGAACAGTAATCCTGCATAAGGTTGGGCCTGCAGGGGAACGCAGGGAAGGTTATTGTTTTAAGATGCTGATAGGGACGGATGATGCTGTTATGTACTATTACAATGTTCACAGGATAGATAAATTAAATCCGAACGGATTTTTACCGGCCGATTTGAAACGCCTTGCCCGGTTTGACTAATGCAGCATTGGTGAAACAACCCCGTCTTTCTAATAAATATCGTATGTCATGAATGAGATCAGGCAATTATCAGAACCGGAACGGAACTGGGCAATGCTTTGCCACTTGTCATCGTTTGCAGGATATTTCTTTCCATTTGGAGGTATAATAGGTCCGCTTATTTGCTGGCTGACAAGAAAAGATGAATCGCAATGGGTAAATGAAAACGGAAAATCATCAATGAACTTTCAGCTTTCCATCCTGCTCTACATGGTGCTGGCAATACCCTTAATATTTCTGTTGATTGGCATACCGATCGTTATGTTCCTGGGAGTACTGGAGGTTGTATGTGTAGTCATTGCAAGCATAAAAGCTTCCAAAGGGGAGCAATTCAAGTATCCGCTGTCAATTCCCTTTATACAGTAACCGTTCCGCATCCCTGTTTTCCTGTTCGTACCGCTGATTCCCCCTTTCTGTGGTGACTTCGTATAATTTATTTCCCCTCCGGCAGGTTAAATTCCGGTGAAATTTTATTATCTTTCTTTTTAAACACTGACTGCCATGGGATCACAGAGCAAAAAGAAAAAAACAAAAGTTGAAGCATTCGAGAAGAAAGATCTGTATCACGATTACAAGCCCGAACAGAAGAAAAGACTTGGAAGGAAAGAGTATGAAAAAGAGCTGTTGAAGCTTGAGACTGAACTGGTAAAGCTTCAGGAATGGGTGAAAGCCAATAAACTAAGGGTTGTTGTGATATTCGAAGGCAGGGATGCAGCAGGCAAAGGCGGTGTCATCAAGACTATTTCAGGCTGTCTTAATCCCAGGATCTGCAGGATTGTTGCTCTTGGCATTCCGACTGAAAGAGAAAAATCGCAATGGTATTTCCAGAGATATGTAACGGAGCTCCCTGCCGGCGGAGAGATAGTTCTTTTTGACAGGAGCTGGTACAACAGGGCAGGCGTGGAAAAGGTGATGGGATACTGTACCAACGATGAATATGAGGAATTTCTCAGGTCATGCCCCGAGTTTGAAAAAATGCTTATCAGATCGGGAATAACACTTATTAAATACTGGTTCTCTGTAAGCGATATTGAACAGGAAAACAGGTTCCAGGACAGGATAAAGGATCCCACCAAACGCTGGAAGATCAGTCCTATGGATGTTGTTTCGCGAGATAAATGGGTTGAGTATTCAATGGCTAAGGACAAAATGTTCTCTTATACCGATACCAAGCAGTCACCATGGTATGTTGTGCATGCTGATGACAAGAGACGTGCAAGGCTTAATACGATCGATCATCTCCTGTCGCTGATTCCCTATGAAGATCTTACACC
>JADDYF010000298.1 GCA_015712185.1 Bacteroidales bacterium | reverse complement strand
TTCCTGAAAAGCTTTTTCTCTTCTCCTTTTAATAATCTTCGTATATTCTTCCTGTGGGTCAGGATTAATGCTATTGCCACAATTACTGAAAATATTTTAAAAATTAACGAGGGAGTATTGAAGGCTGTCAGCAGCAGTACCGGAAATGCGATTCCCGCGGTCATTGATGATACGGAAACTATGCCGGTAGCAAGAAAAACCGCCACGAATACACCAATACAAGCCAGAGTAACAATCGGATGAACTGCCACCAGGACGCCGAACATTGTTGCGACACCTTTTCCGCCTCTGAAACCTGCAAACACGGGGAATATATGACCCGCGATTGCCGTTATTCCTGTCAGTATTTCCAGGTTTATTAGCATTGCGCTCCCGTGTGGTGCAAGGTTGAACAACGCCGGCAGCATGGCTGCAGCCCATCCTTTTAACAGATCTATCAGTAAAACCGGAACGCCCGTCTTCCAGCCAAGCACCCTGATCGTGTTTGTTGCACCTGCGTTCCCGCTGCCATGTTCCCTTACATCGATGCCGTGAAACAATTTACCGGCCCATACAGCTGTCGGAAGCGATCCGAGAAGGTATGCAATAATGATAGAAATCAATGTGACCGGTATATTCACCGAGATTGGGATATAATCAAAGATAATACTTTCCTGCGATCCCTTCGTCAGGAAATCCGCGGACCGAAATCGGCAAGGTATGCGGTTCCGGGATTTGTAATGAATTTGCTGAAATTGTTGATGAATTTCAGGGCAAGATCAGTTGCTGCAATATGCCACTTTATTTGCGAATCCCACGATTTTACCGGATCAATGATATTATCATCAATACCCCTGATCTTCGTCGGGATGCTTAAATTGAACACCGGAAGGGTAACAAACTCATGTTCTTTTATTGAATCGTCAAGTATCGATGTGATGATCTGCCGTATGGTTCTCAGATCAATTCTGTTTCCCGTTCCCATCGGACTACCAAGAACTCCGGTATTGACAAGCCATGCCTCTGATCCGTGAAGCTTCATCTTACTTGCAAACTCATTTGCATTTTTGACGGGATCGATCATCAGGAAGGGTGCAACGAAGCAGCAGGAAAAGGATGGAATAGTTTCAGCAAGCTCCCTTTCTGTTCTGGCAATCCTCGTGGTATAACCGCTCAGGAAATAATACTGTGCCTGCTCCTCCGAAAGCAGGCTTGCCGGCGGGAGAACACCGAATCCGTCCACGGTCAGGATAATTATTTTTTCAGGATGTCCGCCAGTGGAGACCGGTTTTACAGTATTGCTTATATGATACAGAGGATATGAAACCCTGGTATTCTCGGTTTTTGCGTCGGAATTAAAGTCTATCCGACCATCCGACATAACCACAAGGTTTTCAAGCAGGGAATCCCTCCTTATTGCATCAAATATATCCGGAGCATCCTCCCTCGACAACTTAAGGCATTTCGGATAACAGCCTCCCTCAAAACTGAAAATTCCTTCATCATCCCATCCGTGTGCGTCATCCCCGATAAGCATCCTGCCTGGATCGGTTGCAAGAGTAGTTTTGCCTGTGCCTGATGGTCCGAGGAACAGAGCCACAACGCCGTCATGCCCTACATTTGCCGCACAACAAAGTGAGGTTATCCCCTTAAATGATAAGCGGTAGTTCATCACGGAGAAGAGGCATCTCTTCATCTCGCAGGTATGGAATGTGCCTCCGATAACTGCCATGTTTTCCGAAAAGTTTATTATGATAAAGTTCCCGGAGTTAAGACCTTGCTCCTGCCACTCACTGTTGACAGCTTTTGAAGCGATCAGTACAACAAAATCAGGCTCGAAATTGTCGGGTTCCTCCTGTTCAGGTCTGATAAATATATTCTTTACAAAATGAGCCTGCCAGGCAATCTCCGTAATAAACCTGACATTGATCATGGAATTCTTTCTGGCTCCGTAGCAGCAATCGGTAACAAATAATCTCTTTCCTGATAACTGCCTTGCAGTTATATCCTTGCAGTGATCCCAGATGTCAGGCGATACCGGCTTGTTTTCGGAAATCTTCGCCATGCCTGATTTCCACCAGACGGTGTCCCTTGTTTTCTCATCAAGGACGACATATCTGTCCATTGTAAGGCACTCAGTATTGCTGCCGGTGTCGACCGATATCGCCCCGCTGCGGGTTATGATACCTCGCTCAAATCTGTCCAGGTCAGGTCTGGTCTCCTCCGCAAAAAGAGTATTATATGAAGGATTAAAAATAATCTCCTCAATATCGGTGATACCATATTTAAGAAGATAGGAGGGAACTGCCACTTTATAAACTGATCTTGAGATATAATACCAATCTATAAAGTTATCAAATACCTTATTAAGTCTCTGCTAAAATTCAACTTTTATCTGATATGCGCTAACCATTATTTATTGATTCCCGGGAACAATTGATATAAAAGCGACTTTTTAGCGAGTTAATCAGCTGCTTTCAAACGTTCCGTAAGTCCCTCAAGCTGTCTTTTCATCTCCGAAGGAAGTCTTTCACCGAATATGGCATAATGCTGGTTTATCAGTTCAAGCTCTTCCAGCCACTCTTTTTTATCTACTCTTACCAGCT
>JADDYF010000356.1 GCA_015712185.1 Bacteroidales bacterium | reverse complement strand
TATTAAACCGGTAATTGGATATGATGTATATGGGAAAAGGGGAGTTTAATCTGAAGAGCGCGATTCCAGTTTTGTTGTGCGTGTTAAGTTCTTATCAGTTGCAGGGACAAGGGGCATACCTGCCGCCTGACAGGCCAACGCTGGTCGTAGGTGTTGTTATTGAACAATTAAGATATGATCAGCTTGAGAAATTCAGGACCAGGCTCGGGGAAAACGGTATCAGGAAACTATTAAATGAAGGCACATATTTTCAGAATGCTTATTTCGAATATGTGCTGACACAATCTGCACCCGGGCATGTTACAATATCAACGGGCACAGAACCATCAATGCATGGCATTACTTCCGACAGATGGTATCTGACTCTTAAGAATGAATTGATGTATTGTACGCAGGATGATCAGGTTAAGCCTGTCGGAGGGAGTTATGAATCAGGTCTCCATTCACCGGTAAATCTGCATGTATCAACATTCTCCGATGAGCTTAAAATGGCGACTAACCGGAATGCAAAAGTCTTTGCAGTGGGTCTGAAGGAAAGTTCCGTTATATTTTCGGCTGGTCATGCTGCCGATGGTGCCTACTGGTATGATAATGCTTCGGGCACATGGATGTCGAGTACCTACTTTATCGATTCACTTCCCGGATGGGTCAACGACTTCAATGCATTGAAATATTCAGATACCTATCTTAATAATCCCTGGAATCTTTTAAGGACTGAAAAGGATTATTCAGATTGTATCCGTGACTCGAATATCTACGAGGCAGGATTTGGCGGAGTCAATTATTTTCCGTACGACCTGAAAAAGATAAGCACCAATAACAAAAACAATTCAAAGCACGATTTTTCGCTGCTGAGGGAAACACCATTCGGGAACAGCCTGACAACCAGTTTTGCTATACGGCTTATAGAAAAGGAAGGATTGGGAAAGGATGATGTGACAGATTATTTATCAATATGTTATTCCTCCACTGATAATATTGGCCACAGGTTCGGGCCATCATCGTTCGAAATGGCTGATGCTCTTTTACGTCTTGACCAGGATATCAGGGACCTGCTTAATTTCCTGAATGACAAGCTGGGGAAGAAAAACATCCTCGTCTATCTTACGGCTTCGCATGGAATATCTGAAATACCCGGCATACTTGAAGACAACCGGATTCCGGCAGGATATTTCAGGCAGAACCAGGCCCTTCAACTGCTCAGAAGTTATCTTAATGCCGTTTATGGCGAGGGCGACTGGATCAAAGGTTATTCAGACAGACAGATCTATCTTAACAGGACCCTGATAGAAGATGCGAGGATTCCTCTCGACGAAGTGCAGAAGAAGGTTGCGCGGTTCCTTGTTCAGATCACCGGTATAGCCTCTGCTTATCCTTATTCGGCCTTTGAAGCGAACGATTTCGGGAACGGAAATCTTAAACGGATTATAAACAACTATAATCCCCAACGCTCGGGTGATGTAATAATAACGCTCAATTCAGGATGGGTTGAGAAAGAGGATGGTTATGTCACAAACCACAGTTCTCCCTACGAGTATGATTCACATGTTCCGCTGATCTGGTATGGCTGGTCAGTCAACAGGGCCACGGTGACCCGTAAAGTAAATATGGCAGATGTTGCGGCAACTCTCTCATCGCTGTGCAGAGTGCCGTATCCTAATGCCTGCACCGGAGAACCAATGTTTGAGCTTTTCAGGTAGTATACTCTTTTCTCAGTGCATCTCTCGTCTTACATGCGTCTGCCAGAAGGCCGGGGTCTGATTCACATCCATTGCCCAGAATGATCAGGTTTGCACCTGCCCTGAAAATCTCTTCCACCTCTCTTTTGTCTCTGATGCCGCCGCCGACTGCAAGCGGAACAGAAATACTTTCCCTGACGCTTTTCACAATTGAAGCTGGAACATGGTTCTTTGCACCGCTTCCGGCCTCGAGATATATCATCTGCAGGCCCAGCATCTCTCCGGCAAGCGCTGTAGCAATTACGATATCAGGTTTGTCGTATGGGATAGCTTCTGTCTGGCTTATATATTCAACCGAAGTTTTTGTGCCGCAGCTGACTAGGATGTAGCCTACTGAAATAAGCTTATCCCTGATGGTTTTCAGATAAGGTGCGGCGATAACATGGTTGCCGATCAGCAATTCAGGATTCCTTCCTGATATGAGTGAAAGAAGCAGGACAGCATCCGCCTTATGACTGAGCTGAAGAAGGTTTCCCGGGAAAAGTATAACAGGGATTGAACTGTATAATTTTACCTCCTCAATCAACCGGTCGATATTTGTGAAAGTAAGACTTCCGCCTGTAAGTATAAAGTCAGTTCCCGATTCTTCAGCAACTTTTAAAATATCTGCAAGGTTTTTACCCCCTGCCTTATCAGGATCAAGAAGCAACGCAACACTTTTATCTCCCGGAAACTTAAATTCTTTCATAGTTTTTCTTGGTCCAGACTATTGCATAATTATCATATCTTGAATAGAACAGGTCGAATGATTCATTTATCTTTTTTGTATGAACCTGTCCTTTTATCTCACCCGATTCCTTTACCTCAAAAGGTTCGATAGTAATGTTCTTTCTAATGCTGATACCCTCCTTGTCACATATTTTATAGAGTGCTTCCTTTGCACACCAGTGAATATACAGATGATATCTCCTGATTTCATGATCTCTGGATATTTTTTCCTTTCTGTTCAGGAATTTAAAGGCAATAGCGGAAATGTCCATTCTCATATATTCGAGGTCGATCCCCACTTTTTCATTTGTACTGCAGAGTATCGCAGTAAGCTTGTGTGAATGTGAAATGCTTATAAACCTGGAGCCATCCTTGAGGAAAGGTTTGTTGTTTTTATTGTAGACAATGTGTGCATCTTTCCCGAGCAATTCTGCCAGAAGGGCTCTTACGCTCAGAAATTCAAGGCGACGCGATGTGCTGGTAAATTTCTTATATCTTTTTTTATCATCATTATCCAGTGTTACCAATCCGAGGAGAGTCTTGATATCCTCTTCTATCTTCCAGACTCCCAGAATAGAGAACTCATTAAGATAATGTTTTGTAATACAACCCATTGAATGGTTAATAAGTTAATTTATTCCCACTTCAGAGTCTCAATAAGATGAATAATATCTTCCCTGAAAAAATCAATTACCGGTGCAAGTGAATCTGAATTCGGTTCGGCAGCAAAGTAAAGCGATCCCCTTAAGAAATGCCGTGTACTGTCAGTTACATAGAATTGTACTGCTGTTGCAGTATTTCCCTTGAGGTTATACAGGATGCCATAAACCCTGTGATCGGGATTGCTTATTATTTGTTCGTTGATAGCATCAGCCTTTATTATGTGATTTTTTACACTCATTTTGTAGCTCTGCTCGGTAAGCTCTTCGAGGTCGTTATGGATCTCTCTGTAGGTGAGGTATATTTTAGCCTTGTATGGGGGAAATTCAATATTGAACCATCCGGATTCCGGGTTGATATCGATCTCATTTGAAATCTTCCCGTACACTGGATATTCAAATGTGACAGGCAGGTTCCGGTCAGGAAGGAGGGAATCAGCGAATGCAACATATCCCCTTGCAGGAAGGTCAATTCTGAAATATCCTCTGGGTCTGGGGACGGCCGAATCCCTGCAGCTTGTCAGAAAACAAAAAAATAAGGCTAATATGAAGGCATTACTCTGTTTCAATACTGTCATTCTCCTCGACTATTTCGACACGGATTTCCTTTATTCTTCTCCTGTCGGCTTCTTCTATCATAAATTTAAAATTCCTGTATTTGATGGTCTGTTCCTTTTCGGGTATTTCACCTGTGAGTTCCAGAATAAGTCCGGCGAGCGTCTCCGATTCGCCCCTTACTTCACTGAAAGGATCGCCTTCAAGATCGAGGATTTTATAAAGGTCATTCAGAAGTATCTTCCCTTCAAAGATGTATGTCCTCTCATCGATCTTCCGGTATAAAATCTGGTCCTCATCGCTTTCGTCAGTAATTTCCCCGACGATCTCTTCAAGAATATCCTCAAGCGTTATTATCCCGGATGTGCCGCCGTATTCGTCAATCACAACAGCCATATGGATCTTCTTTATCTGAAACTCCTTTAACAGATCATTTATCTTTTTTGTTTCAGGAACAAAGTAGGGTTGCCTTAACAGGGACTGCCATTTGAAGTTATCAGGGTTATTCATATAAGGGAGAACATCTTTTGCATATAAGATACCCCTCACATTGTCAAACGAACCTGAATAGACGGGGATCCTAGAAAATCCTGAACTTATAATCGCCGGGATTATCCTGCTGAAGCCTGACAGAATATCGACTGCTGTCACGTCGATCCTAGGGCACATGATTGCGCTGACATTGATATTACCGAAGTTTACTATCCCCTTCAGGATCTTTTCATCCTCATCAAGTTCATCAGATGTCAGCTCAAGTGCATCCGAAAGATCGTCCATGCTGAGCTTTGACCTGTGAATTCCGGTTCTTTTCTTTACAAATGAGGTAGACTTGATCAGCAATGATGTCACAGGTCGGAAGATTTTTTCAAGCAGTACGAGCTGGTATGCCATAAAGAGAGCCATTGAGACGTTATTTCTCGAAGCATACACTTTGGGCATGACTTCACCGAAGAAAAGAAGCACGAAGGTGATAACTACTGCTTCGATTATAAAGCCAATCACCGGACTGGAGCTGAAATCAAACATCATTGTGCTGAGGAATGCGGCAAGCAGTACTATAGCAACATTGACAGTATTGTTTGCCACAAGAATAGTGCTGAGAAGTCTTTCAGGCATTTCATATAGTTTCAGCACGGTCTGTGACCTTAAGTTTTTATTGTTCCTGAATTTCTCAATATCCTCGGGTTTAAGTGAGAAATATGCCACCTCAGAAGCAGACATCAGTGCTGAGCCAAATAGGAGTGCTATCAGGACAATAAATCCAACGATTATCTTGAAGTCGGGTGCATGGAATATTACACCTGGAAGAACTGCTATGTATATAAATGCATACTGAGATTCCAATTGAGAATAAATTTGTAAAACAAATCAGAAGGGCAGATCATCTTCATCCTGTCCTGTGACGGGCCCGTTGTCGTATGTCCCTCCCTGGCCGAAATCGTCGGGATTTACGATGCCTTTTCCATGGATTGTCTTGTCGCTGTTTTCATCAGCAGAACGGTACGGTATATCAGGTTCATTTAATTCTGATACAGGAGTCTCCTTGTCGGATATTTCACTTCTTTGAGCTTTTGACTGAGCAGCATTACCTGTCGGGCCAGGTTTCTTTTCGAGTACCATGAATGCATCAGCAAGTATTTCCGTAATATATTTGTTGTTGCCGTCTTTGTCAACATAGGATCGGGTTTTGATCTTTCCCACAACATAAATCTGTGATCCTTTTTTGACAGTTTTTTCTGCTACCTCGGCAAGAGCGCGCCACAAAACAATATTATGCCACTCTGTAGAGGTAATCGTTTCCCCCTGCTGGTTGGTATAGGTTTCGCTTGTTGCCAGGGGGAATGTTACCTTTGCAACACCTTTGTCAAAATACCTTATAACAGGATCCTTTCCGACATTTCCAACGAGTATAACTTTATTGACAGACATTTAGTTATAGTTAATTAATAATAAAAATACAGGTGTGTAAAGTTACGAAAAAAACGCCTTTTTGCAACCTGTACACCTACTTAAGGGTGAAAATACAAAATATCAATATTTTAGGTTATCTGACATCCGTTGCCACTTTTACTGGTTTTTATGACAGACTGTCTTGACAGAGACGTACATTCATTTATCTATTTCATTGTAATTAAGGCGATAATAAAATTTTGTAAAAAAAAATTATTACGTAAGTGTTTCAATTTAAATAAATAATATTTTTATATTTGCAGGGTTGATTAATCGAATACTCAAAATAATTTGTTGAATTTTAAACTTCAAGTAAAATGACTAAAGCAGACATTGTTAATGAAATTGCCAAGAACACTGGTATTGAAAAGGTAACGGTTCAGAAGACTGTAGAAGCCTTAATGGAAACTATAAAGCACTCGATGGTTACCGGTAATAACGTCTATCTCAGGGGATTCGGAAGCTTTATCGTTAAGAAAAGAGCAAAGAAAACCGCCAGGAATATATCAAAGAATACAACAATCATCATTCCTGCACATAATATTCCGGCTTTCAAGCCAGCTAAATCTTTCATAACCAAAGTAAAATCACACGTCAAGAAGTAACCCTTTATGCCAAGCGGGAAAAAAAGGAAAAGACATAAGATGGCCACCCATAAACGCAAAAAGCGTTTGAGGAAGAACAGGCACAAGAAGAAGTAACAGATCACCGGGTGGTCAATGATTGAATATTAAACCTAAAGGTCTGATGATCTTTAGGTTTATTTTTCAGTATGTCGGATGCAGGTGGTTGTATATTAATTCATTTTAATATAGGAAGTGGCAAATAAGGATCTGATCATTGACGTAAGTGATTCCGAAGTTTCGTTGGCTCTGCTTGAAGACAAGCAGTTAATCGAGTTAAATAAGGAGAAAAGAAGTGTAAAGTATTCGGTCGGCGACATTTATCTGGGTAAGGTAAAGAAGATAATGCCCGGACTGAATGCTGCATTTATAAATGTCGGGTACGAACGGGATGCATTTCTTCATTATCTTGATCTTGGAGCACAATTCAGGACGCAGCAAAAGTATTATCTTACAGCTGTACAAAAGCAGGGCAGGGTACCTCCTGTTTACAAATTCAAGCCAGAACCCGATATTGACAAGGACGGGAAGATAACCGATGTCCTGGCTGCAGGACAGACTGTTATTGTTCAGATTACCAAAGAACCGATCTCCACAAAGGGGCCACGTCTGGCTTCGGAAATATCACTTGCAGGAAGAAATCTTGTACTTATACCTTGTTCAGACAAGGTGTCCATTTCCTCAAAAATCGAAAGCCCCGAGGAAAAAAACAGGCTTAAAACGCTTGTTCAGAGCATTAAACCCAGGAATTACGGGATTATCGTCAGAACCCTCGCTGAAGGCAAAAAAGTTGCCATTCTTGACGCGGAACTGAGAGATCTTGTCAGGAAATGGGAGTCAGCATTCCTGTCAATAAAGAAAGACATCAGATCACCCAGGCTGTTTATTGGTGAGATGAACAGGACAACAACTATCCTGCGTGATATGCTGAACGTCAGTTTCAACAGCATTCACATCAACGACCTTGCCCTGGCTGATGAGATCAGAAAGTATATTAAAGAAATCGCGCCTGAGAAAGCCGGTATAGTGAAGCTGTACAAAGGAAGTTTGCCGATTTTCGATCATTTTGGCATCAACAAACAGATAAAGGCGCTTTTCGGCAAAACGGTTTCATTTAAACATGGTGCTTATCTTATCATTGAACATACAGAAGCCCTTCATGTTATCGATGTTAACAGCGGTAACAGATCGAGGACAGGGAATGACCAGGAATCAAATGCCCTTGAAGTCAACCTCGAAGCAGCAGCAGAGATTGCCCGGCAACTGAGGTTAAGGGATATGGGAGGTATAATCGTAATCGATTTTATCGATATGCAGTCTGCTGAGAATAAGCAGATCCTTTATGAAAAAATGAAGGAGATAATGGCAAATGACAGGACAAAGCATAATATACTTCCGCTGTCGAAATTCGGTCTGATGCAGATAACCAGGCAACGAGTCAGACCCGAGATGAATATCGTAACCGATGAGAAATGCCCGGCATGCCAGGGAACGGGTGAAACGAGACCGACGATTCTTCTTACTGATGAGCTCGAAAGAACACTCTCCTTCATCGTTGACAAAATCAAAACCCGGAAACTCATTCTGAATGTCCATCCTTTTGTAGCTTCCTTTCTTAAAAAAGGTCTGTTCCCCCAGTTCCTGCGGTGGAATATTAAATATAAGATAATTATCAAAGTTCAGGCGGTGACATCCTATCACATGCTCGAATATCATTTTTACGATCGCTATGAAAATGAGATAGATCTTTCCTGACAGGACATATAAACCTGATGGATGTCTGATATTCGGTACCTTTATTGTGATTTGATTTACTACTTTTGTACGAGCCAAAAGTGACCATTATGCTGAAAAAGATTTCATATTTAATGATTCTATGGCTATTTGCCGTGCCTGTGCGGGGACAGATATGGGATCCTGTTTCATGGGATTTCAGCTATGAGAAAACAGGGAACAGGCAGTACGAGCTTATATTTACTGCAACCATTGAGGAAGGGTCACATATTTACTCAATGGATATTCCGGCAGGAGGTCCGATCCCGACATCAATCCGTATCGATACTCTTAAAGACTATACACCTGAAGGACCAGCCTACGAGGTGACCAGGCCGGAGGAGGTGTTTGATGAAGCATTCGGTTTTAAAATTAAATCATTCAGCAAAAAAGCTGAATTCAGGCAGAAAGTAACACTTACAGCTTCATCAGCAACAGTTACCGGTGTTGTGAACTTCATGGCATGCAACAATGTAACATGCTCCCCGCCAAAAGATGTTGAATTTGAGATCAGGATTTCCGAAAGCGGTACCACGCAGGTTACTGCGGAGAAAGGGAAGCCGGCTGCTGAATCTAACCTGAGCCAATCCCGAAGAGGATTGTTTGGATTCTTCCTGCTTTCGATGCTGGGAGGATTTGCAGGAATACTGACTCCCTGCGTATTCCCGATGATTCCGCTTACTGTTGCATTCTTTTCGCGGCAATCTGAAAACAGGAAAAAATCTGTCTTCAATGCATCTGTTTTTGGTTTATCCATTATCCTGATATATGGATTTCTTGGTATTATAGTGTCACTCACCAGCGCGGGTGCAGGATTTGCAAATACCATTAGTGCACACTGGATCCCAAATACCATCTTCTTTCTTTTGTTCGTGATTTTTGCTGTTTCCTTTTTTGGTGCATTTGAAATTGTGCTTCCGAATAAATGGGTTAGCGGAGCAGACGCGAAAGTTGATAAAGGAGGTATTTTTTCTTCATTTTTCATGGGACTTACTACAGTAATTGTGTCATTCTCATGCACCGGACCTATTGTCGGGGCTCTCCTGGTTGAGGCAGCCAGCGGCGATGTGTTGCGGCCCACCATAGGAATGTTCGGTTTCGGACTTGCATTTGCCCTTCCGTTTACTCTTTTTGCCCTCTTCCCTTCGGTATTAAACAAACTGCCAAAATCGGGAAGCTGGCTGAATTCAATCAAGGTAGTGCTTGGATTTATAATGCTGGCATTCAGTATGAAATTCCTTGAAACCATAGACAGCGTTTACTCATTTGACCTTATTTCCAGGGATTTATACCTGGCAGTCTGGATAGTTCTCGCGTTTCTTCTCGGGCTCTATCTCATGGGTAAGATCAAATTCAGGCACGACAGCGATCTGAAGCATATAGGGACATTCAGGCTCTTTCTGATAGTTGCGGTATTTGTCTTTGGTGTATATCTGATTACAGGTCTTTTCGGCGCACCCCTGAAAGGTTTATCAGCACTCCTTCCATCGCAGGAAACATCGTGGTACACCAGACGGCAGTCAATATCTGAAAAAACTCCTGTTTTTTCTCCTTCAGTTCAGCCTTTCGGTACAAGTGCACTCTGTTCAGAACCAAAGTTTGGAGATCTTTTTAAGATGCCGCTCGGGCTTACCGGCTATTTTGACTACAGGCAGGGAATTGCCTGTGCAAAAGAGATGGGGAAGCCTGCCTTAATAGATTTTAAGGGACATGCCTGCGCCAATTGCAAAGTAATGGAAGCAAAGGTGTGGTCTGATCCGGAGGTGTTCAAACGATTATCGGAGAATTTCGTTATCATAGCACTTTATGCGGACGACAGAACACAATTGCCTGAGAACGAGTGGTATGTGTCAGAGATTGACGGGAAACAGAAGAAAACAATCGGGAAGCAGAATGAAGATCTGGAGATATCGAGGTATAAAACCAATACTCTTCCTCTATATGTGATAACTGATTTTAACGGAATCCCGCTGGTTGAACCAATGCCCACAAATTACAACGTTGAAGCGTACAAGGAATGGCTTGATGAGGGAGTCGAAGCATTCAAATCGAGATATTCAAAGTAATTCAGGAATTTCTTAACCAGGGTCTCTCAGACCAGGTCCCGGATTTTGTAAATTGGATGCATTATTAATCCCTGTATTTGCTATTTAAGGTGTATATTCCCCCTGTTAGCATCGATGAATACCTTCAGACTCCCGGGATTTCTGCCGACTCTTCCAAAAGTCATATACTCCTTATTCTCCTCATTAACCGCTTTCTTTTCAATTTTTGAATCCTTCTGAGGGAGAACAACAAATGCATTAACATGTCTGATATCAAGGTTATATGACAGCACCGGATCAAAAACCAGGCTTATATCGGTGAAACCCGAATTGATTGTGACCAGCTCAATGCTTTTATCAATCATATCAGCATTCAAACTACCGTATTTGGTAGAAATGTTCAGTTCTTTTGACAGTTCATCAATCCTGAAATCGGTGAAATAGGAATCTCCTCTTAAGGTACCGGCCTTACCTATGAAGAATTTATCCCTCCGCGATTCAGTCTGGATTATTTCTGCCCTGGCAATATTGAACCTTGAGGAAATTGAGTTTATTGTCAGATCCTGAGCCTCTCCAATAACCATTTCTGAAAAGGAGACATTTATTTCTCCGCTGTTAATTCTGTTTATGGTAGCATCGCAAAAGTTTAGCTCCAGATTCTTTACCCTGTTAAGGGAATTGGCTTTAAATGAACCGTTTGACAGATCGAGAGTGAATGTACCAGAGTTGTCCTCTGCATAGACATCACCATATCTGTTGATGATGTTCATGCTCAGGTATTCAGGTGCATTAATGAAATAGTTGATCCGGATGCTTGATTCGTATGGAATTATCTTTTTGGTCATTCCTTTAAAGCTTTCGAACAGCATGGTGATGCTCTGGGAAAAATCAGTCTGTGCCCTTACCAGATAATTGGTTTCAGATATGTTTATATCGATTCCCTGGAACATCCTTGCCAGTCTGTCCCGATTCTGAGCGAAAGCGTCCACCTCCACTCTTACTGACAATGAATCTGTTCTCCAGGGTGTTATATGGATATTCCCGTATTTATTGTTTACCTCAAGGGTCATTTCCCTGTTAACGCGGATGGTTTTACTATAAGTTCTCTTCTCGGAATATTCCTGTCCTTGTGTCAGTAACGGAAACAAGGTTAGAAGTGAGATTACTGAAAAATATCTATAATTCATGGTTATTTTCATTTTGCGGATCATTTCCAATGTGTTTCAATACATCGAGTAATTCTTCGAGCAATCTGATTTTTACCCGGTAATTATTTATCAATGCTTCAATAACTTGCTTATTTCCTATGTTATCCTTCAGATCCCCTTTGATATCCTCACAAATCCTGTCGATTTCCGAAAGATCATCAAAGAGTTCCTTCTCAATGTCGGGGTAATCGGTAAGCATAGGTGAGGCTTCAATAAAAAGGTTGTTAACCAGATTGTCATAATATATTTCTGTCTCTATCAGCAGTGGATCATTCTTTTGAATAATTACATCGATCTCTCTGTCGGTATAGAATATTCTTTCCTTTCTTTCCCAGTGGTAAAACAGGATTGCGGACCCCAGAATAACTAAAATCATTGCTGCTGCCGGCAGCCAGATGAATGCCGGTCTTCTGCTTCTCATCCCCCTCTTTATCCTTTCCCATATTTCCGGAGAGGGATAATAATTGTCCAGCTCATTCTTGTTATTTCTTATATAATCTTCCAGTTTATCCATGTTTTTATTTTTTTAAAAGCAGATTTCTCAGTTTTACTTTCGCCCGTGAATACTGAGATTTTGAAGTTGATTCAGAGATTCCCAGTATCTGTGCAATTTCATTATGATCGTAACCTTCAAGCAGGTGAAGGGTAAATATAATCCTGTATCCGTCGGGCAACAGTTCAATTGCCCTGAATATCCTGGCTGTGTCATATATTTCCTCAGGCGCTTCATCAGGTAAATCGACCGGTAATGTATCAAAGCTGGTGAAATCAGTTTTCCTCCTCCTCAGCTCGTTTATACACCTGTTGATAACGATTCTTTTCAGCCATGCCCCAAAGGTCGCTTGAAACCTGAACGATTCAAGGTTCCTGAAACATTCAACAAATGACTCCTGAAGCATATCCTCCGCTTCCTCCCTGTTATTCATCATTCTATATGCCAGGCTGAACATAGCTTTTGAGTACTGGTTGTAAATGGTGAACTGGGCTTTTCTGTTCCCTTTCCTGCATTCCTCAACCAGGTTTGCATGAACACTATAATCCAAAAATCTCACTTCACTCATCTACCTTTATATAAAGACAACTTAATTACCCGGGGGTTGCAAATCGCTATTTAGCAATAGTCAGTTTTCTTCTGACCGGAATTATTATGAACACCACAGTCAGAATAAATATGCTGACAAATGATGCGATCAGCATTATATAGTCACCGTATTTGACGTATACAGTAATCCGGTTTTCCGGATACAAGTCTCCTCTGATCACGGCCTCAGTCCACCATTCCGATTCAATGGTACGTCTGCCCCTGATGTCGATAATGCATGAAATACCGGTATTGGCTGACCTTGCGACCTGTCTGCGTGTCTCAATGGCTCTTAATGAGGCATATGAAAGATGTTGCCGGTAGCCATCTGTATTCTTCCACCAGCCATCATTTGTGATGATAAATAATACTTCTGCTCCGTTTCTGACGTAGTCTGTCACGTAATTCCCAAATACCGACTCATAACAGATTACAGGCGCTATTTTCAGTTTATTATCCTGATGTTCGAAGCAGATTCTTTCTTCCTGGGTGTCATAACCCCGGTTGTTATTCCCAAAACCGGGGAGCATCCTGTCAAGGAGTTGTTGTAATCCGCTGAACAACTGCATCTCTATTCCTGCAACCAGCTTTGATTTATGATAGATATCCGGTCTTGCTCCGGTGTCGATCCTGAAAGCAGAATTGTAATACTTCAGAACATGGTCAGCTGTATCAGCATTTGCAGCCAGACCGAAAGACATTGTTGAATCCTTTACAGAACTTACCATCCCAATAACGATACATGTACCGGGATGTTTCTTTGCGAACTGTCTGACCATCATTACATATTTGTTCTCACCAACATATTCCTCACTTACCGGATCATCGACAGTAGTTTCAGGTGAAATGACCCAGTCGGTTTCTTCAGTTATGTTTTGCTCTGCCAGCCTGAGCGCGTCATTCAGCTGAATTTCGAAAGGAACGGTGAATTTTTCGGTATAAGGATCACTGTTAGGCTGGATTATAACTACTTCAGTTTTGCTGTTGCCTGTTACCTCAATGGTTTTAAACCTGATGAGTGAAACAGCTGACGGAATAATTATTACAAGGATCCAAATCCCCGGGAGAAGCTTGCTTTTTTTTCTTCCGGCAGCGATGTCTTCGATAAGCAGCATAAGCAGCAGGTTTGAACACAGTATCCATAGCGACCCTCCGGCAACGCCGGTAGCATCGTACCACTGTATAAACAGTATATCCTTGGCTAGTCCGTTTCCCAGGTTAATCCATGGTGACAGGTATGTCGTGTTCAGAGATAAGTATTCAAAAGCAAGCCAGAAAGAAATCAGGGCAAGACTGCCAACCAAACGGCCGGTTTTAACTCTGATCAGATGAGCTAACCACAGAATAAAAGACATCAGAAAAGACAATCCGGTGACGATAAAAATTACAGCTGGAATACTGGCTACTCTTATCCATGCGAGAGTGATGATATTGAAGATTGCAAAACCCGGAAACAGATAAAAGAATAATGATGCAGAACTGTACTCTCCGGGATTTTCGCAGAAATAATTTTCAATCCATAAGAACGGGACAAAAGAAAACAACAGTACCAGTCCTGAGCACCAGCTGGTCCATGCCAGACCTGAAACCATTCCGCCTGAAGCCGATAGTGCTATAAGTGCGTATTTATTCATTTACTGCTTCAGTCATCCGTTCTCTTAAACTATGCTGTAAATGTCTCAAATTTAGCAGAAGTAGTCATTAACGGCTCTATAGTCGGATAAACTTTTCTTAATCATCTGTTTATCATTGATAAAATACAGTTTGTGTACATACTGTATATACTTATGAAAATGGTAAGGATTTTTATTGTTTTATTGTTGGAAATAGCATAATTTTGATGTGATATTTTAACCTGATCGAAAAATATCGTGGAAACGTATATAAAGTTGTAAAACTTTAAGGAAGCTTTTACTGTCCAAAAGCAATTTTTCCATTCTTTTCATGGCTGTTCCGTCCGCTACCCAGCGGACGGAACTTTTTGTTTAGTTAAATTAAGTTAAATCAAAAAACATCCTTAATCAGGGATAGCATTTTAATTAACTTTCGGCTGCAAAAAAAATTTTTATAAGGCATGAAAACATTAATCAGGGTTTCACTGGTTTTGCTCTTGTTTTCAGGATGTGCTGAGAACGGGGAGAGGCTCGTTAAGATGGCTGACAGGTTACACAAAGATGTGCTGACAGTTGATACACACTGTGATACTCCGATGGGAATTGTGGAATCCGGATTTGATCTGGGTGTAAAAAATGATAAGGGCTGTGTTGATTTTCCGCGAATGCAGGAAGGGGGTCTCGATTGTGAATTCTTTGCCGTGTTTGTCGGGCAGGGTCCGAGAAATGATTCAGCCTACAGGGTAGTCCACAGGGAAGCGCTTAGAATATTTGATGCCATCCATAAAAATGTTGAAATGAATTCATCGATGGCAGAGATCGGGTTATCACCTGACGATGCTCACAGGCTTAAAAAGAACGGGAAGATAACTGCATTCATTGGTGTTGAGAACGGATATGCTATCGGAAGAGATATTACACGAATAAAAGAGTTTTATGACCTGGGCGCCAGGTATATTACCTTATGCCACTCAGGCAATAACGATATCTGCGATTCCTCATCCGATCCAAAAGGTCCGGAGCATAACGGACTGTCTGATTTTGGAGTGCAGGTTGTCAGGGAGATGAACAGGATGGGTATGATGGTCGATGTCTCACATATTTCTGATAAATCGTTTTATGATGTAATAAAGACCTCAGTTACTCCGGTTATTGCATCACATTCTTCATGCAGGGCATTATGTTCAAGCCCGAGAAACCTTTCTGACGAGATGCTCCTTGCTCTGAAGTCAAACGGAGGAGTGATCCAGATATGCATATTAAGCAGCTATATCAAAACACCCGAGCCAAATCCCGAAATGGATGAAAAGATCAGGGCGTTACGCGAGAAATATGGTGATCAGAAAACGATCACCGACGAACAGCGAAAAGTTATGCGAAGTGAGATGTGGGAGATCCGCAACAAATTCAGGAAACTGGCAACTGTCGCGGATGTTGTTGATCATATTGACCATGTGGTACAGGTTATAGGGATTGACCATGTAGGCATCGGAACCGATTTTGACGGTGGAGGAGGAGTGGATGGCTGCAGAACGGTTGCAGAAATGAAGAATATAACCATTGAGCTTCTCAAACGCGGTTATTCAAAATCAGATATTGCCAAAATTTGGGGCGGAAATGTTATGAGGGTTTTCCGGGAAGTAGAGGAACACGCCTCTGTATAATGAATCAGTTATACTTTAACCCTCGAGAATCTCAGAGTTTTCAGTATCCAGTCCGGAAGCGGTTTATGGGGGTCTCTGTTTTTGAGATCGAGATACCAGCCGATCTTCTTCAGCACCGGCAGTTTATGGGTTTCAACAAATTCAATGAGTGTGCCATCAGGATCCTCAATATATGAAAAATGACCTGCTGCTTCTCCCATATCAAAACTGGCTCCTTCCCGGCCTTTCCTGCTGTCAACTGTGAACGGGAAGCCTTTAATCCTGCAGTATTCACCCAGGTTGTCCATGCCTCTCATATCATAGCAGAGGTGGATGAAGCCGGGGTCGCCCCATAGCCTTCCTTCATAGATCTTTTTACCTGGCTTTTCTGTCCTGCAAACAAGCTCAATCTCGTTCTGTCCCAGGATCCTGCTGAATGGTCCGGCAAGAGGTTCAGAACGTCTGAGCAATATCCTGCGGCATTCATATTCCCCTCCTGCAAGAGATGCGAAATCAGGGAAACGTCCGGTTGAATCGTAGATTACCCTGTCATATCCAAGTATGTCGGAGTATACTATTCTCGATTTTTCGATATCTGATACACCGATTACTGCCCCGTAAGTACCACCAGTCACCTTATTCTCATCCATGAACCACTCGTTTCCTTCAACCAGCTGGAACAGATTTCCATACGGATCTCTTACGAAAAAGGATTGTAAGCCGGAGGGACCGGCAACTGGAGGATTCAGAACTTCAACGCCATTCTTTTGCAATGCCGCAAATGCTTCACTGACACTTTTTGTTTTTATCTTACATGTCATTATTCCCAGGTCACCAATCCTTATCTCTTCTTTAATTTTCAATGGCTCCCTGCCCTTGTACTGCCATATCTCAAAACCCCCGCCGCTCTGGAGGTTGAAGGCAAGGACTGCATGCCTGTTTCGGGGCTGACCGCCTGTATAAGGGAGCATAAGATTTGCCTCGGCTTCTTCCTCAAAGATCCGGCAGTCCATTCCGAACTGCCGCCTATACCACTTCCAGGCTTCTTCGAGATTGACGACACCAATACCCATTTGCTGAATGCCACATATTACATAATTCTTCATGGTAATATTATTTATTCGGATTATGTTGGTTTAACTTTATCTGCAATCCTGAAAAAGAGCCAGGGGCAATACCTTCTGATATAGAGCATGAACATTTCACTCCTTCCCACCAGGATTTCCCTTTTGTTCCTCCTGATACCACGGATTATGATCCTTGCTGCAGTCCCCGGAAGCAAGCCTTTTGCCAGCCCTTCGTCCATTTTCCCTTGTTCCCTGCCTTCACCGTCGAGTGCATGATAGGATATATTTGTCCTCACGCGGCCCGGAATTATAACGGAAGTTCTCAAATTGTTTTGTTTGTTCTCGAGATAAAGAGTTTCAAAGAATCCATGGAGGGCTTGTTTTGATGCGGAATAGGCCGATCGGAGAGGAAATCCGAATCTCCCTGAAATACTGCTTGTGGCAAGTAAATGTCCCGATTTCTGCTTTACCATATATGGCAGCAATGCCTTGGTAAGGGCGATAGTACCAAAATAATTGATCTCGAATATTTTACGGTCTAACCAGAGTGGTGTCTCATCTATTCTTGCTCTCTGGCTTATGCCTCCGATATTAAGAAGGAAATCAATATGGCCTGACAGTTCGACCTGTTGCCTTACTAAATTTTCGATTCCGGCTGTTTCTGAAAGATCAAACGGGACGCACCTTACATTTACGGATTTTTCTCCACAGGCAGCTTTGACTCTTTCCAAACCTGCAGGATCATTTGATGAGGCAATAACAGAAGTGTCAAGTTTAATAAACTCATATACAAGCGCTTCACCAATTCCTGACGATGCGCCTGTTATCCATGCAACTTTTTCTTTGAACAATTCAGATTTTCCCATGCTATATTCCGGTAATTATATTTGTTAATTCATCATAACTCTTTATAAGGAGATCATCCGGATTAATGTTTTCCTTTCCCAGGTATCAAATGATCATATTACACTGCCGGTTCGGGCAAATCACGATGGTTGTTAACGGCTACCTGCAAGATAAAAAAAATGAAGGAGTGTCAGAATGTTCTTTCGCGAATTATCGAAAATCCCTGAATTAATATTTGTTTTGAAAAAATAATTAATCAAACTGGTTTTTCCTTAATCTGTCAATGTCTCTGCGCTCTTTTTTTGTAGGTCTTCCTGATCCTTTCTCCCTGATCCAGGACCAATCAGAATTGCCGGAACGGAGCTTCATTTTCTCCTCCTCCGGGGTCAGGTCGTCAATATAGTCAGGGACAAATTTTGCTGAAACACGATTTTCTGTCGGTTCTATAACTTTATAAATGTATGTTACAGGCGGTTTTCTGACAGTGATTATCTCGTTCTCTGCCACTATCTTTGACGGTTTGACCGGATGATCGTTTATCAGTATTCTTCCTTTTCTGCAGGCTTCAGAGGCTGTGCTTCTGGTCTTGAATATCCTCATGGCCCAGAGATATTTGTCAATACGAATTTGTTTATTCACGCTCATTACCATGGGACGGATCTGAAACTGAGGTATGATTCCTTAAATGGGCTTGCTGTTCCTCCCGGGCATGGTAATTTTCCCCGCTTTATTGAAACTGGTCATAGTCAGTTCAGTACCCGAAACAGCAAACGACTTTATCATTTCAACTACTATTGAAATTCTTTCGTTAATGAATTTTTTTTCTTCACTTGTCCATCTACCCAGAACATAATTGATCTGTGATCCTTTCCTGAAACCATCACCTATTCCAATTCTGATCCTGGTATATTCATTTGTTGACAGTACAGTATTTATATGGGCGAGTCCGTTATGACCTCCGTCACTGCCTTTTGGTCTCATCCTGACACTTCCGAGGGGAAGTGAGATATCGTCAACGATGACCAGCAGGTTTTCAACTGCGATTTTTTCTTTTCTGAGCCAGTATCTTACTGCATTTCCGCTGAGGTTCATAAATGTAGACGGTTTCAGCAGAATCAGTTCCCTTCCCTTGTGTCTGATTGAACAGATATACCCGTAACGTCTGTCTGTAAAAACAGCATTGGATGCCGAAGCCATGGCATCCAGTATGGTAAATCCTATATTGTGGCGGGTATCTTTATACTCATCGCCGATATTTCCCAGGCCAACTATAAGATATTTCATTGTGCCTGATAATTAGAAAAGTTATCAACCCTTCTTTTCTTTTTCCTTATCTTTTTCCTTCTCTCTTCCCTTCTCTTTTCCTTTCTCATCTGCAGCAGTTTCTTCCGGTTTCTCAGCGCCCTCAGCACCTTCAGCAGCTTCGGCAGCAGCAGCAGCAGCTTCGGCAGCAGCAGCTTCCTCTTCTTCCTTAAGCGAAATACGCGATGTTGCCACAGTAAGAACAGTTGTAATTTTTGGATCGAGTAATTCTATCCTGTCAAATGACAGATCTCCCACTTTTATTGAATGGTTGAGTTTGACTTCCGTAATATCTATCGTAAGGAATTCCGGCAGATGTTCTGCCAGACCCCTGACCTTCAGGTTTCTCTTTTTAATAATCAGCTTTCCGCCAGCTTTCACACCTACCGATTCTCCGGTAGCCGTAACCGGAACATTGATTGTGACAGGTTTATGGTCAAATATCTCGATGAAGTCAGCATGCTGTATCCTGTCGCTTACAGGGTGGAATTGAATGTCCTGGAGTACAGCTTTATATTCTTTTCCTTCAAGATCAATTTTTACCAGATGTGCCTCGTGGGTATAGACAAGGTTCTTAAAACTGTTCTCATGTGCCTGGAAATGAACATTATTTTCCTTTCCATAAATTACACATGGCACAAGACCTTCTTTTCTGATCAGCCTGGAATTCTTCTTTCCAAGTTCATTCCGGAATGTTCCTTTAATTTCAATTGTTTTCATTTGTTCCTGAGTTATTGTGCTACTAGAAGTTATGACATCGATAGCTTCTCATTACACTGATATTGATGTTAATAAAAATTTGGAGTGCAAATATATGACAAAGTAATCAGAATACAAAACTTGTGCTTATGGACTGGTTGGTATTTACTGCCTGGATGGTCTTGGCGAATATTTCGGCAATTGAGAGCACTTTAATTTTGTCTGAATTAACGGTAAGTGGAACTGAATCAGTTACAACAAGCTCCTGTATTGGTGATATTTCGATTTTTTCCAGGGCATCTCCCGACATTATGGGATGAGTGGCAAACGCCCTGATGCTTTTGGCCCCTCTATCATTCATCTTTTTTGCGGCAAGTACGAGTGTGCTGGCAGTATCCACAAGATCATCAATGATTATTATATTTTTCCCTTCAACTTCACCGAGCACCTCCATCTCTTCTATCACATTAGGCTTTTTACGCAGTTTATAGCACAACACCATTTCCGACTGAAGGTGGCGTGAATAGGCGTTAGCTCTTTTAGAGCCTCCCATATCGGGAGCAGAGACGGTAAGGTTGTCAAGCTTCAGGTTCTCGATATAGGGGGCAAATATTGCGGAGCCGAAAAGATGATCAACAGGTACGTTAAAGAATCCCTGGATCTGGTCGGCATGAAGATCCATGGTTATTATCCGGTCTACTCCGGCTGTGCTGAGAAGGTCGGCCGACAATTTTGATCCGATAGATACTCTGGGTCTGTCTTTACGGTCCTGCCTGGCAAAACCATAATACGGAATTACAGCGATTACCTTATAAGCAGAGGCTCTCTTTGCAGCATCTATCATTAGCAGAAGCTCAAAAAGATTATCTGCTGGTGGATTTGTTGACTGGACTATAAAAACCATGTCGCCTCTCACGGATTCATTATAACAAGGCTGGTATTCTCCGTCACTGAACTGGGTAACTGTGCAATCCCCGATACCTATACCAAGTTCATTTGCGATCTTTTCTGTCAACGGCCGGGATGACCGGCCGGAAAAGAGTTTAAGAGGTGCTTTCCCGTACATTTTTTCGGTTTTAGGTATTTATTCCGGCAGTTGCGTACAAAATTAATTATTCCTGTCAAAATCACTCCTTATTTGATAAATTGTTGATAGATTTTTCGATGTAGTCCAGTATCTCGGTCTTCCCGAGCTTTTTTACCGTTGATGAGAAGAATGTATCGGGCAGACTCTCCCACTTCTGAAGCATCACTTCATCATAATTCAGTACAGATCTGTTCAGATCAGCCGGTTTAAGCTTATCGGTTTTCGTGAAAACCCTCGCGAATGGAATAGTGTTCATACCAAGGAATTCCATAAATTCCATATCGGGCTTCTGAGGCTTATGTCTTGAATCGATAAGGACAAAAAGGATCACGAGATTTTCTCTCTTTAAGATATATTCTCTGGTAGCTTTGATCCACCGGTCTCTCATTCCGACCGGGACTTTTGAATAGCCATAACCGGGGAGATCGACCAGGTACCATGAATCATTTATGAGGAAATGGTTTATAGTTCTGGTTTTTCCCGGCTGTCCTGATGTCTTGGCCAGTTTTGACCAGCCGGTAAGCAGATTTATCAGCGATGATTTACCCACATTCGACCTTCCGATGAATCCGAATTCAGGCTTTGAGGAAGCAGGACATTGTTTTAATGTGATGCTGCTTTTTACAAAGCGGGCTGAACGGATTATCATTGATATCAGCTAGTTAAGGTCATTATAAGGCAG
>JADDYF010000245.1 GCA_015712185.1 Bacteroidales bacterium | reverse complement strand
TGTTTTACTCGTGAGGGCCTTGCTTGTGGTTATAAACATTGCCTCCAGCGGATTGCCGGAGTATGGGATGGAATGCATATTCAGAAGGGCCGGAATAAAATAGCATAGTTCACCCTTATTGTTTATTGACTCCACAAGGTTAAAAACAAAATCGGGTTTTTCGCTCACCAGCGATGCCACTTCATCCATGAAGCTGACTGTTATGCTTTTCCTGTAAGTGTTTATTTTCAGTTCGGCCAGGTTCTGTTCAATATATTCAACCTGGTCAAGCACATCAAGCTCATCAGGCAGGGCTCCTTCCCGCGGCTCATTATATAATATACAGCATCTGCTTGTTTTCATGCTTTCAGGTTATGCCGCTTAAGCGCCGATTTCATGATCATTTCAAGCAGCGACTGGTAATCAATATCTATCATCCTCGACAGGATCGGCAGGTCGGAGTGTACAGGATGAAGACCGGCGAGCGGATTGACTTCCATAAAGCACATTATCCCATTCCTGTCAGCCTTGACATCAACTCTGCCGCCATCAACACCTCCAAGTGCTTTCCAGACATTAAGCGCGACAGTCTTGCACTCTTCAGTGAATTCTTTGGCCATTGGAATGTATTTGCAATATTCCTGGTAATTCTCCTTGAATTCAACGGAGTAGGGGTAATTATTCCTGCATTCTATTTCCATCCCGCCGATAGCTATCGCTTCATCACCCGAACCAATAACACCAACAGTGAATTCACGTCCGGGCAGGTATTCCTCGACAAGTGCCGGCTGATTGAACCTTACCAGAAGATATTCTGCCACCTCTTTCAGTTCAGCCGGGGAACTGAGCAGGTTCTTCTCTGTTATGCCTTTGCCTGTACCTTCCGAAACAGGCTTTATGAACAACGGATATTCCAGGTTGCATTTTTTAATATCATCCCTTGACGATATCAGCATACCGGGACTGACCGGTACACCTGCGGCCGATACAATAAGCCGTGTCAGGTACTTGTTGAGCGAGACGCCCAGTATTACCGGACCGCTGAATACATAAGGGATCTTATACTGGTCGAGGATAGCCGGTACCACCGACTCCCTGCCGTCGCCATAAAGTCCTTCGGCGATATTGAAAACCAGATCCCATGTCCTACCTGCATTCAGCGCTTCAATCAGCTGGAAGCAATTGCCTACAGGTTCTGTTTCAAAACCCATTTTTCTGAGCGCCGTATCAATGGCATCTACAGTTTCCTGCTTGTCAAATTCAGCAGTATCTTCCATAGAATACCCGCGGTCAAGGTACCAGGACCGAAGGTCAAATGTCAACCCGACTTTCATTAAAAAGATTTATTTCTCGGGGTATTCACATAAAACACCCTTGTAGTTACGGAGTACAATCTTTTCGCTGTTATGCTCCACGACATAATTAGGCAGCAACGGAATTTTTCCGCCTCCGCCGGGCGCATCAACAACAAAAGTAGGTACAGCATAACCACTTGTGAAACCTCTCAGTCCTTTGATTATTTCAAGACCTTTCTTCACCGTTGTCCTGAAATGACCCGAACCGGGTATAAGGTCGCACTGGTACAGATAATATGGTCTGACCCTTATCTTCAGCAGCTTATGCATAAGCTCGCGCATCACCGGGACATTATCATTAATGCCTTTGAGCAGGACCGTCTGGCTGCCGAGAGGAAATCCTCCGTCAGCAAGCTTTATACACGCTTTTGCACACTCTTCAGTGATCTCACTCGGATGAGAAAAATGAAGGCTGATGAAAAGAGGGTGATACTTCCTGAGAACATTGATCAGGTTGTCAGTGATTCTCTGCGGAAGGACCACAGGAGTCCTTGTACCGATACGTATTATTTCAACATGTTCAATACTTCTTATGTTGGAAAGAATATAATCGAGCGTCTCGTCATTCAATGTAAGTGGATCGCCTCCGCTTATGAGAACATCTCTGACCTCTTTATGTGTTGCAATATAATTAAAGGCCTTCTCGTAATCCTGCCGTCCAAGCTTGTCAAGCCTACCGACTGAATGGGAACGGGTGCAGTACCTGCAGTAGTTTGAGCAAACCTGTGTCACCGTAAACAGTATCCTGTCGGGATATCTGTGGACTATTCCCTTTACAGGTGACTGTGATTTCTCGTGCAACGGATCAGACTGCTCACTGCTCTGTTGAAGTAATTCTTCAACCACAGGGACCGCGTTACGTCTCAGCGGATGCGAGTAGGTCGTGTCATAAATCAACGATGCAAAATACGGAGTGATCCGCAGGGGAAGACGGCCTTTAAGATTATTAATAGCCATGATCTCCTTTTCGGATAATTTCATGATTTTCTTTAGATCTTCGATGCTTGTTATAGCATTCCGAAGCTGCCATTTCCAATCATTCCAGGAATCGATAGTTGTTAGGGGGAAGTAGCGGTGCATGAATTCCGAACTTCGGTTGCTAACTAACTGTATTGGGATTTCGTTTTGCGAAAATATCGTGGTTTTCGCGCCAGGCTCTTCATCTGAAGAACAACCCACGAGGCGGCTCTCACGGTGGAGCGCCGTAACCTCATTATTGTTAGCATTCATATTGTCCGATGAATAGATTCATCGTTTCTTTTAGGTTTGTTTGTTTTTAAATTAATACTATTATTTATTTTTTAATTGGTGCGAAAATATATATTCTATAAATATATTGTATCATATGACCACCGGAAATATTAACACAATCTGCATTTTATTAACATGCAAATTTTTCATAATAAAATTCCGAACAGTATAACGCACTGCTATCAAGCATATTATATCGATTGTAAATAAGATTCATCACCGAAAATTTAATGCGATCTTTTTGTCCTCTTCTCATCCGTTTCATTTTATATGTTGCCTTTATACGCTCTCTTTCAAAATATGTTCTGAAAATTTCCTGTTTAAAAATTTAAAATGCCTAATAATCAATAATGATGCCAAAACTTTATTGAAGCACTTTACACCATAAAAAAATTCTGATATTTTTGTTTTTCCTGAAAATACACCAGCTGGAGTAATCCGATGATTGAAGATCCTGATAGTAAACACCGGTCTAAACTGAAATCATTTCTCAGTGATGCAGCAGAAGCTGTAACCGGTACGGAACAGGATTTCACTGAAGGAAAACTCAGCCGTGCGATACTCCTTCTGTCGATACCTGCAGTACTCGAAATGATAATGGAATCGGTATTTGTGGTAATTGATATTTTCTTTGTTTCAAAACTCGGATCCGATGCAGTTGCGACAGTAGGACTGACTGAATCAATCATAACAATTGTTTATGCAATCTCCTTCGGTCTTGCGACTGCCACAACATCAATGGTCTCACGAAGGATCGGTGAAAAAAAACCTGACAGTGCATCACGAACAGCATTTCAGGCAATCATCACCGGAATAGTTATTTCTCTTTTAATTGGCATTCCTGGTGCATTAGGCTCCCGCAGGCTTCTGGAGGTAATGGGTGCATCGCAGGTAATAATCAGCCAGATGTCGTCATATACCGAAATTATGATCGGGGGGAACATTGTGATCATGCTGCTCTTCATAATCAATGCTGTCTTCAGGAGCGCCGGAGATGCTGCAGTTGCAATGAGAGTCCTGTGGGTGGGAAACATTATAAACATTATTCTCGATCCATGTTTTATATTCGGACTGGGGCCGTTTCCGGAGCTTGGGATCACAGGCGCTGCAATTGCCACAACAACCGGAAGAGGTATTGCAGTATTATATCAGTTTTACCTGCTGTTCTTAGGGAGAAAACGGATTCAGTTGTCTGCAA
>JADDYF010000232.1 GCA_015712185.1 Bacteroidales bacterium | reverse complement strand
GACTGGTATCAGACTCCTTTTTAAGAGCGTGGCAATTCAGCCGGGGAAGCCCACAACATTCGGAGTTCACAGCCATGCACTGGTTTTCGGTCTTCCCGGTAATCCTGTATCGTCATTTATTATGTTTGAGCTGCTCGTCAGGCCGTTGCTAATGAAAATGATGGGAGGTCAATGGTCTCCGGTAGTTTTTTCGCTGCCCATGAAGAAGGATTTTACAAGGAAAATCACAGACAGGTTGTCATGCATACCGGTAAGCATCACCGGTGATGGCATGGTTCTGCCTGTGGAATTTCACGGGTCTGCACATATCTCAGCAGTTTCTGCTGCTGACGGGATCATTTTCATGCCGATCGGGATCAGAACAATTGAGAAAGGGCGAATTGTTGATGTACGACAGATTTAACAGATCAATAGATTATCTCAGGATTTCAGTCACCGACCGCTGCAATCTGCGTTGCCGGTATTGCATGCCTGAAACAGGCATTCCTCTGCTCAGGCACGAGGATATACTTACATTTGATGAAATAACCGGTTTTACAAAAGTGGCTGTATCCATGGGGATCCGGAAAGTCAGATTAACAGGTGGAGAACCGCTCGTCAGGAAAGGAATCGTTAACCTCGTGAAAATGATCGCAGCTATAAAGGGAATTAATGACCTCTCGATGACTACCAACGGAACACTCTTGAAGCATTTTGCCGGCGACCTGAAGAAAGCCGGCTTGCACAGGGTAAATATCAGTCTTGATGCTGTCAATCCGGTAAGATATGCATATATTACCAGGGGAGGGAATATAAATGATGTGCTGGATGGAATCAGGGCAGCCCGGGAAGCTGGCATCATTCCTGTTAAAATCAACTGTGTGGTAATGGAGTCGAAGAACGAAGAAGATGCACAGGAGGTGGCAGAATTTTGCAAAAGAAACAACCTGGAAATAAGATATATACCGCAAATGGATCTCGTTCAGGGTCATTTTTCAGAGGTAGTCGGAGGAACAGGAGGTAACTGTGCATTATGCAACCGTCTGAGGCTTACCTCAAACGGAAAGCTAAGACCGTGTCTGTTCAATAATATCGAATTTGATATAAGGGAGACGGGATATGATGAGTCTGTTGCCAGGGCAGTGGAATATAAACCCGAATGTGGTTCTAAAAATTCAACAGGTGCATTTTTTTATCTGGGAGGATAATAGATATGAATAAACTTACACATACCGATAAGCATGGAAAAGCTGCAATGATAGATGTCGGGAGTAAGGCTGTCAGTATAAGGACGGCAAAAGCAAGCGGACACATAACACTATCGCCGGATACAATAAAGCTGGTGAATGAAAACCAGCTGAAGAAGGGCGATGTGCTCACTGTTGGCCAGATTGCCGGTATAAACGGTGCGAAGCAATGCCAGGCCCTCATCCCTTTATGTCACAACATTATGCTCGACAGCATAAAGGTCGACTTGTCTGTCGACAGCACCGGGGTAAGAGCCTTCAGTGAGGTGAAATGTACAGGCAGGACAGGTGCGGAAATGGAGGCATTGACTGCAGTATCTGTTTCGCTCCTGACAGTTTATGATATGTGCAAAGCAGTTGACAGGAGCATGACGATAGACAGAATAAAACTGGATGAAAAAACAAAAAAATGAACCTCCCCGGAGAATTTGAAGCGCTTATTATTACCCTCAGCGACAGGGCTCACAGAGGGGAATACAGGGATCTGAGCGGACCACGGATAAAAGAAATGCTGGAAGAGTATTTCAGGTCGGAGAAATGGGACATAAAGATAATCCTTGCTCTTTTGCCTGATGACTCTGCCCGGCTTCGTGAATTGTTTAATAATGCCTGTAATACATGCAACATTATAATTACCACCGGTGGTACCGGAATTGGTCCAAGGGACATAACCATTGAAACAATAAAACCTCTTCTGTCGAAGGAGATGCCGGGAATAATGGAGTTCATCAGGGTAAAATACGGATACGACAAACCCAATGCGCTGTTAAGCAGGGGTATAGCCGGTGTTGCAGGAAAAGCGCTGGTTTATACTCTGCCCGGTTCAGTAAGGGCTGTTGATGAATATATGACTGAAATACTTAAAACATTAAAACATACCATATTAATGCAATATGGTATAGATACTCATTCAAAAAATCAGTGAGAGAGCCGGTTAAGGGTATTGGCTATTTTTGTGCCGATTATCCTGTCGTAACGGTCACGGGGGTTCCTGTAATATACCAGGATAAGATAATCATTTTCAGTTTCAAAATGACTTCCTTCAAACAGCACCGTAGAAGGTTCTTTTTCACTGTCTTTCAGGAAAACATATTCATAATTATACCAGCCCTGCTTCAGAAGCAGGGTACATTCATATTGTCCCTTCTCAGGATTGAAAATCATGCGGTTATCATTGTTGAATGACCAGTTGGTCAACCCCCCTGATACATACATCTTTCCCCCTGCAATCATATATTTTGACGGAAGAGTAAAATAAACATTCACATAATCAGCATCTGTATCCGGATCCCTTCCTTCCTGAACAGCGATATAATACTTCCCGTTGAAGTCCTGCCAGTAGAAATATGGTTTAAACTCCCTGTTGTCGGAAGGGAAAAGATATACATGATAACCAGGCGGCATGAAGGTTATCATCCTTACATATTCTGACTGATACCTGATACTTTTAATGTCGAAATACCTGAATTCATTTCCGCCATTGAATATATTCTTATCAGATAATGAGTTGAATTTAAGCTCATTATTACCGGTAAAATCAGCTTTCAGATTCTTTTTTGCCCTGTCCCAACGTCCGTTCTGAAGTACAAAGGAATAGATATTCCCGTAAGGATCGGTAATGTCATTGCTGCCAGGGTTAATGGTAAAATCAACCTGCTGACCGGCATTGTTATCCGAAGTCATCAGAGGTCTGTGAGTGACGATTTCAGTTTTTGCTATATCCTCTGTAATCATAAAACGCCAGGTTAGAACCGGCTTGTCGGATTCACCAACCGGGTAGACTTTAATAACATAATTGCCTGAAAGAGTCAGGATTATCCTGTCGTTCGGAAAAAGGAGCTTATAATGTATATAGCTGATGGTTGTATTGAATGAGGGTTTAAATTCCTCGATCCGGTTTTCCTGAAATCCTTCAATGTAATCGTTGGGAAAAATATCTGATCTGTTCCAATCCTTGTCGCAGTGTATGAATGTATAATCATAAGCTTCCGACCTGTCTCCCAGAAGATCGAAATGCAGGACCAGTTTTTCATCGCTGCCAAGCTTTATGACAGGATATGAAAGATTCCATCCCTCCTTGTACAGCTGAACAGTTTTGATCCTCGTGTCGAATACCTGACTTATATATTCCCCGGTACCGCTGCCCTCAATAATTCCGGTGAACAAGAATAGGTAACATGTGAATAAAGCTGTCAGGTAAATGCGCATTTTTTATTGTTGTTTCAGACTGCATACAAAAATAGTGCAAAATTGTTATATCATTTTTGGCATTTTTTGCAAAATCTTGTCAGCTATTTATACTTTTGTATCCATTTATATCCATTGTTAATTAATTAACAGTAAACTTATCCCATAGAATAATTATATAGTTTCAAAATAAATGTTCAGATCAGTTAAGTTGAAAAGGGGATTTGATATCAGGCTGGATGGTGTGGCTGAAAAAGTCATTGCAGGTGAAACAATTCCGGCAAGGTATGGCGTAAAACCCGTTGACTTTCCGGGTCTGACGCCTAAGCTGAATGTCAGGCCCGGCGATAAGGTCAAAGCAGGTTCACCTTTGTTTCATGACAAGGTTCATCCGGAGATTTTTTTTACATCGCCGGTAAGCGGAAGTGTCTCGTCTGTTCTGAGAGGTGAACGCCGCAAGATGCTTGAGGTAGTGGTAGAAAGGGATGGAAACGATAATATAGATTTTGGAAGGGAAAACCCTGAGAATCTGTCGGGAGAAGAGGTAAAGAATAAGATCCTGCTCGCAGGCTTATGGCCCGCTGTCCGTCAGCGGCCATACCATGTCATTGCAAACCCGGTACGAATGCCAAAATCAGTCTTTATATCTGGATTTGACACAGCACCACTGGCTCCTGACTTCAGTTTTATACTGCAGAACTCATCCCTTGAGGAATTCCGCCTGGGTATCAGCGCACTCTCTAAGCTAACAGACGGCAAGATCCACCTTGTTCTGAACGGAGAGGGATATTTATCCGAACTCTTTAATCAGGTTTCCCGGCTGGAGATTTCATATATTTCAGGACCCCATCCCGCAGGGAATGTCGGAGTTCATATTCACCATATCGATCCTGTGAATAAAGGCGAAGTCGTCTGGTATGTGAATTTCCAGGATGTAATGGCAATTGGAAGACTTTTCGGGAAAGGGATTTATGATCACAAAAGAATAATTGCCCTGACAGGTTCTGAAGTGCTTAAACCGCAGTATTTCAGAGTCCTGTCAGGTGCTTCAATTGAACCTCTTGTCAGGGATAATGTTGAAAAGGGTAAGCTCCGGTACATAAGCGGAAATGTCCTGACAGGAACAAAGATCGCCGGTGATGGGTACCTCGGATATTATGATTCACAGATAACGGTAATTCCCGAAGGAGAATATCATGAGTTTTTTGGATGGGCTTCACCGGGAATAAATAAATTCAGCTTTTCAAGAACTTTTCTCTCCAGCCTGTTCCCGAAAAAGAATTTTAAGCTTGATACTAACCTGCATGGCGGGGAAAGGGCTTTTGTTCTGACAGGTCAGTATGAAAAGGTTGTCCCAATGGATATTTATCCGATGCAGCTGTTCAAGGCAATAATTGCCGGGGATATTGAAATGATGGAGAACCTGGGCATATATGAGGTGGCTGAAGAGGATTTTGCATTATGTGAATATATCTGTCCATCGAAGATTGAGATCCAGTCAATTGTCAGACAGGGCCTGGATCTGATGATCAAAGAGATGAGTTAGTAATCAGAACCTGAAGAAGATAATGAGCTCCTTAAGAAAAACTCTGGATAAGCTGAAACCCCATTTCAGTGAAGGGGGTAGGTTCTCAAAATTACGATCAGTATTTGATGGATTCGAGGCTTTCCTGTATGTATCCGACAAAGTGACCTTTAAAGGCTCCCATATAAGAGACAGCATCGATCTCAAACGGGCAATGAGTGTCGTGATAATCGCGCTCCTTCCTGCTCTTATCTTTGGTTCCTTTAATACAGGACTTCAGCACTTCAGGTCGATTGGCACGGAGGCTACGGTGTTGCATTCATTCTGGTTCGGATTCCTTAAAATACTCCCACTGATTATCGTAAGTTATGTTGTCGGACTGGGAATTGAGTTTGTTGCTGCCCAGATACGTGGTCATGAGATTAACGAAGGTTACCTGGTCACAGGGCTCCTCATTCCTCTTATAGTACCTGTCGATATCCCCTTATGGATGCTTGCCCTTGCAGTCGCATTTTCGGTTATCCTGGGAAAAGAGGTCTTTGGTGGTACAGGTATGAATGTCTTTAATCCGGCGCTTCTTGCACGGGCATTCCTGTTTTTCAGTTATCCGAAATGGATGACAGGCGACAAGGTATGGACTGAAGGACTGACAGCGGGATTAAACATTGCTGACGGTTACTCCGGAGCCACACCGTTGTCGTTGTGCGCAGCCGGTGATACAACACAGCTTCCTTCATTCCTCGAGATGTTCATCGGTACAATACCCGGTTCAGTTGGTGAGACATCAGTTATTGCAATACTGTTGGGAGCCCTGATATTGATTGTAACAGGAGTAGGAAGCTGGAAAATAATTACCGGCGTATTCGCAGGCGGTATGGCAATGGGGCTTTTGCTGAACCTTTATTCTGCAAATTCATATATGGAGCTGCCCTTCTATTATCATTTCGTTATGGGCGGTTTTGCCTTCGGAGCAGTATTCATGGCAACAGATCCTGTAACTGGCTCACAAACAGAAACAGGCAAATGGATTTACGGATTCCTGATAGGTATATTATCAATCCTGTTCAGGGTTCTTAATCCTGCCTATCCTGAAGGCGTTATGCTTGCAATTCTTTTAATGAACGTGTTTGCCCCGCTCATTGATTATTATGTCGTCCAGGCAAATATCAGGAGGAGGCTTAATCGTGCCAATATCAGGGTTAATAATGTGGTAAAATGAAGCAGTTCAGTAACAGATATATTTTTGGCTTTTCAGCAGTGATGGTAATTGCTGTGGCAACCCTGCTGTCGCTTGCTGCAACCTTGCTTCAGCCGGCCCAGGAAAGGAACCTGGAGATTGAAAAGAAGAAAAGCATGCTTGAATCAATAGGTGTGCCTGCAACTCGTGGCAATGCACAGGAACTTTATAATAAATATATTAAGGAAAGTTTTGTAATAGATTCCAGGGGTGAAACTGTTGAAGGAATTGATGCATTTACGGTGGTCTTGAAAAACGAACAGAAGAAACCTGCTGATCAGCAATATCTTCCGGTTTTCAGGGCTACACCTGATGATAATGAGAAAGTTATAATTCTTCCTGTAGAAGGTAAGGGACTCTGGGGCCCTGTGTGGGGCTATGTCTCACTGAGATCCGATATGAATACAATTTATGGCGTCACTTTCGATCATAAGGGAGAGACACCGGGTCTTGGGGCTGAAATAAATACCACTCCCTTCGAGAGTATGTTCAGGGGAGAAAAACTATTTGATAGTGAAACATTCATTTCAGTAAAAGTAAAGAAGGGAGGAGCTGATCCTGCTGATATTCATGGTGTTGATGCTATATCAGGCGGTACAATAACCAGCAAAGGCCTCGAAAAAATGCTTTACGACTGCCTTATCAAGTATGACGATTACTTATTAAAAAACAGAAATTAAAATATGAATAACCAGGAAAGAGAACCGTTATTCTCGGCAAAAAACCTTAAACTGCTTACCGATCCTTTAGGAAACAATAATCCTATTACTGTCCAGGTTCTGGGGATTTGTTCTGCTCTCGCGGTTACCGTAAAGCTTAAACCAGCTCTGGTAATGGCATTATCGGTTACGATAGTGGTCGCAGTTTCAAATTTTGTAATCGCAGCACTGCGACAGTATATTCCCGATAGAATAAGGATCATTGTTCAGCTTGTAGTAATAGCTACACTGGTCATTCTTGTCGATCAGATCCTTAAAGCATATGCTTTCGATGTCAGCAAGCAGCTGTCAGTCTTCGTAGGACTGATAATTACCAACTGCATTATTATGGGCAGACTCGAGGCTTTTGCTATGGCCAACAAGCCCTGGCCTTCATTTCTGGATGGCCTGGGTAATGGCGCAGGATATGGAATCATACTGATTATTGTGGCGTTCGTCCGGGAATTGCTTGGTTCAGGTTCTATTTATGGTTATCCTGTGATTGAAAAGCTTGGAGCGTATTCGGCAGGATACGAGAATAATGGAATGATGATCCTTCCACCAATGGCGCTGATTGTGGTGGGCCTGATAATCTGGTTCCAGCGCGCAAGAAATAAAAGCCTGATTGAAAACAAATAGATTGAATGACTATGGAGAATCTGCTTAATATATTCGTCAAGTCCATTTTTGTCGATAACATGATTTTTGCATTCTTCCTGGGGATGTGTTCATACCTGGCTGTGTCGAAAACTGTTAAGACATCGATGGGTCTTGGAATTGCAGTGGTTTTCGTACTCCTTATAACTGTTCCGGTCAATTACCTGCTCGAAAAATATTTACTGAAAAAGGGAGCGCTGATATGGCTTGGAGAAGGATTTGCCGATGTTGACCTGAGCTTTCTTACCTTCATGGTGTTCATTGCCGTCATTGCTGCGATTGTCCAGCTTGTTGAAATGGTTATAGAGAAATTCAGCCCTGCGCTGTACAATTCTCTCGGCATCTTTCTGCCACTGATTGCTGTGAACTGTGCTATTCTCGGCGCTGCTCTTTTCATGCAGGAGAGGGAATATGCAAATATTGCTGAAGCAACTGTATTCGGGGTAGGGTCTGGTGTCGGCTGGCTTCTGGCAATTGTCGGAATAGCTGCAATAAGAGAGAAACTGCGCTATAGTAACGTTCCCGACCCTCTGAAAGGCCTCGGTATTACGTTTATACTTACCGGACTTATGGCAATCGCATTTATGGGATTTCTGGGAATCAAACTTTAACTGAATTTAATGTAACATGGTTTTAGCCGTTACTACCCTGGGTACTTTACTATATAGTATTATTGTTTTCCTGCTTATCATTATGTTGCTTGTTGTGATGCTCCTTCTGGCAAGAGACAGACTTGCACCAAAAGGGGATGTCACGCTTCATATCAACGACCGGCAACTGGTCGTATCTCCCGGGTCAAATCTCCTGTCAACACTCTCGGGAAATTATATATTTCTGCCTTCAGCCTGCGGCGGAGGAGGAACATGCGGCCTTTGCAAATGCCAGATCTATGAGGGTGGAGGATCAATCCTTCCGACTGAAACGGGATTCTTTACACGAAAGGAACAGCTCGATCACTGGAGGCTCGGATGCCAGGTAAAGATCCGCGAGACAATGAAAATAAAAGTCCCGGAATCAGTACTCGGCATCAGAAAATGGGAATGCGAGGTTGTCTCAAATAAGAATGTTGCGTCATTCATAAAGGAATTTGTAGTAAAACTGCCGGAAGGTGAGGGACTCCAGTTTGAACCCGGAGGATATGTACAAATCGATGTTCCAAAATACCAGGTCAGCTTCAGGGATTTTAACATTGAAGAAGAATTCAGGGACGAATGGGATAAATATAAATTATGGGATCTCGGGATAAAAAACACAACCGAGACCTATCGGGCATATTCAATGGCCAACTATCCTGCTGAAAAGAATCTCATAAAGCTGAATATAAGGATAGCCACACCGCCCTGGGATAATGAAAGAAAGCAGTATATGAATGTCCCTCCCGGGATTTGTTCCACTTACCTTTTCTCGAGGAAATCCGGCGATAAAGTGATGGTATCAGGTCCGTTTGGTGAATTTCATATCAGGAATACAAACAACGAGATGGTCTACATCGGTGGAGGCGCCGGGATGGCTCCCCTCAGGTCACACATTTTCCATCTCTTTCATACATTGAAAACAACCCGCAAGGTATCATACTGGTATGGCGCCAGATCAAAAAGAGAGGTTTTTTATGAAGATGAGTTCAGAGCTCTTGAAAGGGAATTCCCAAACTTCAGGTTCTACCTGGCGCTTTCGGAACCCAGGCCTGAGGATAACTGGACCGGCTTTACAGGTTTCATCCATCAGGTATTATTCGATAATTACCTCGGCAAGCTTGATGAGCCTGAGGAAATTGAATACTATTTATGCGGCCCCCCATTAATGAACAGTGCAGTGATTAAAATGATTTATGATCTTGGAATACCTGATGAGAATCTTTCGTTTGACGATTTCGGAATATAGTAATAACCGCAAATTACAATGAATAACAGAATATCCGTAATATGGCTGTTACTTCTGTTTCTTCTTGCCGCCTGTAAAGAAAAAAAGCCTGTTTTCTCAAATTTCTCGGGTTTCACACAGGGAACCACCTACAGTGTTGTTTTCGAAAATCCGGGGAAAGTCAATCCTCAGGAACTTCAAAAGGAAGTTGAAAGGATTTTCCACGATTTCGATATGTCGTTGTCACTCTACCAGGATTCATCAATTCTTTCAAAAATAAACAGGAATGAAGATGCTGTCCCTGATTCATTCTTCATCGAAGCCTTTAATAAATCACAACTGATTTCTGAATTAACCGGCGGGACATTCGATATTACCGTTGGTGCTCTTGTGAAAGCATGGGGCTTCGGGCCGGACGAGCAAAAGAACTTTTCCGAGTCAATACGCGACAGCTTGCTTAACCTGGTAGGTATGAACAAGGTTCACCTCAGCGATGGGAAAGTGATAAAATCCAGTCCCGGCATAATCCTCGATTTTAATGCCATTGCACAGGGTTATTCAGTAGATGTAATCAGCCGCTATATCGACACAAAAGGCATCAGCAATTATCTGGTTGAAGTGGGGGGCGAAGTGAGGGTCAGAGGTGATAAGGACGGGACCATGTGGAGAATTGGAATCGACAGACCTGAAGATAATAATATGATTCCCGGGAACAACCTTGAAGCCATTATAAGGCTTAGGGACAGGTCGCTTGCTACATCAGGCAACTACAGGAAGTTCTATGTGGAGAACGGAATTAAATATTCCCATACAATCGATCCCCGAACCGGTTACCCGGCAAGGAACCAGCTGCTGAGTGCAACAATAATTGCAGACGACTGTGCAACAGCTGACGGTATTGCCACTGCCTGTATGGTCATGGGTAAAGACAAGTCGGTTGAATTTATAACCGGTCACTCTGAATTTGAAGGATATCTTATTTATTCTGATGAGAGCGGAAACTTCAAAACCTGGGCTTCGGAATCCCTGAAGGAATATATCTCTGAAACCGAAAATTAACCGCTCTTATTCCATAAATTCTTACACCTGAAGCCGGTAGCCGGTACCCGGAAGCCGATCGCCGGAAGCCGGTAGCCGTCCTCCTATATTCGTTTCGCCCCGCAGGTTACACACACATCCGAATCACCCGAAAGGCTGCACCCGATATCAATATCCCTGGCACATGAGATTCCGAACTTCTTCATTTCCTTGTTTCTGCCGACATGGATCTCGGGGAACCGTTCGTAAGACCTGAGAAGCATACGGATTCCGAGTCCGATGAATGACAGGACAAGAACAACAACACTTATTATCAACAGCTTCAGAAACATCTCATAATCTACGTTTAGTGTATTGCAAATATACAATATAATCCTCTCCGAAATCTGCCATCATACTAAACAACATGACTGCTATTTTGTTTATCTTTTCGGAGGAAAAACCAAACTTAAATACTGAAATGAAACAATCCAGAATCCTGTCAGAACAATATTTAAAGAAAGAGAATGTCCTTGCTGACTACCGGCTGGCTAATCTCAGCCGCAATCTCAGCATCATTGGCCGTCGTGAAGTATTGTCGGGGAAAGCAAAATTCGGGATCTTCGGTGACGGGAAAGAGATCATCCAGATTGCGATGGCAAAACAGTTCAGGGAAGGTGACTGGAGATCAGGCTATTACCGCGACCAGACCTGGATGATGGCTATGGGATTGTATGGCTCCCTGGAATTCTTCCATCAGCTTTATGGAAATACCGACAGAACAATAAATCCCGGGAGCGGCGGCAGGGTGTTCAATAATCATTTTTCCATACCGAATATCAATCCTGATGGTACATGGAGAGACCTCACGAAACAGAAAAACTCATCATCCGATATTTCACCAACGGCCGGACAGATGCCAAGGCTTCTCGGGCTGGCTTATGCATCCAAATTATTCAGGCAGAATAAGGATCTCCATCAGTTTACAACACTTTCGCGCAGGGGCAACGAAGTGGCTTTCGGATCAATCGGAGATGCAAGTACTTCTGAAGGTCATTTCTGGGAAACAATCAACGCTGCGGGAGTTCTCCAGGTACCAATGGCAATATCGGTATATGATGATGGCTTCGGCATTTCCGTACCCAGGAAATACCAGACCACAAAAGGAAGTATATCCGATATACTGAAAGGATTTGAGAATGAACCGGAGCGGCCGGGGATACTGATTTACAAGGGTAAAGGATGGGATTACCCCGGACTTATCAGGCTTTATGAGGAAGGTATTGCAATATGTCGTAAAGATCACATCCCGGTTCTTTTCCATATTGAAGAAGTGACACAACCGCTGGGGCACTCCACCTCGGGTTCCCACGAAAGATATAAAAGCGAAGAGCGACTGAAGTGGGAGTACGAATTTGATCCTATCAGGAAAATGAAGGAATGGGTTATGAATGAGGGTATTGCCACTGAAGAGGAACTCGATAAAATGGCTGCTGAAGCGGAGGAAGAAGCCAGGGAATCCCGAAAAAAAGGCTGGGAGATGTTCCAGAATCCTATCAGGGTTGAACGCGACGCACTTGTGAAAATAATCCGTGATCGGGCTTGCAGATGCCAGGAACCGGTTAAAGAGGATACAGTTGATAATATAGTTGAGGAATTAAGCAAAGTACCTTTCCCGATCAGGAAGGATAATTTCATGGCAGCACGTAAAATACTCCGGAATGTTTGCGAAACATGCTTAAAGTCGGATAACCTGAAGGAGGAACTCCATGGCTGGCTCAGGCGCAACTACTCCGATGCATCGAAAAGCTACGATTCATTCCTTTACAACGAAACTCCCCGGTCGGTCCTGAATGTGAAACCTGTCGCTCCGGTATATTCCGAAAACTCCATAGAGGTGCCCGGAAGACAGATCCTGAGAGAAAATTATGACAGGCTTTTCTCAAAGTATCCCCGGCTGGTGACTTTCGGAGAGGACACAGGAAAAATAGGAGGGGTTAACCAGACACTCGAAGGATTACAGATGAAGTACGGGGAGTTACGGATAACAGATACCGGTATCAGGGAGGCGACAATTCTTGGTCAGGGTATTGGACTGGCTCTCAGGGGAATGAGACCTATCGCTGAAATTCAGTATCTCGATTATCTTATGTATGCCCTGCAAATCCTGAGTGATGATCTGGCAACGACGCATTACAGGACTGCCGGCAGAATGGTTGCACCTCTTATCATCAGTACCCGTGGGCACCGGCTTGAAGGCATCTGGCATTCAGGATCCCCCATGAGCATGCTCATCAATTCAGTCCGTGGTGTTTATGTATGCGCACCGCGCGACATGACAAGAGCTGCAGGATTCTATAATACGCTGCTCGAAGGGGATGATCCCGCAATCGTTATAGAACCGCTCAATGGTTACCGGCTCAGGGAACCTCTGCCAGACAACATCGGTGAATACCGTATACAGCTTGGTATGCCTGAGATTATTGCTTATGGAACCGATCTGACAATTGTAACCTATGGATCCACTGTAAGAATAGCTGCGGAAGCAGTTAAGCAGCTTGCTCATCATGGTATCTCTGTTGAACTGATAGATGTCCAGACACTGGTTCCTTTTGACAGGGAAAAGATTATTCTGGAATCAGTCAGGAAGACTAACAGGATATTGTTTCTTGATGAGGATGTTCCGGGAGGTACAACTTCATTTATGATGCAGGAGGTGCTTGAACGGCAGGGAGGCTGGTACTTCCTTGATGCACCGCCCAGGACACTCACCGCAAAAGAACACCGGCCAGCATATACTACTGACGGAGATTATTTCTCAAAACCAAATTCAGAGGATATTTTTGATGCAGTATATGCAATGATAAAAGAGACCGTCACGGCAAAATATTAAGTTGCAATCCTCTGCCGGGCAAGCTCTGTTCCTATAGTTTATATCGTAGCGCATATTTGGAAAATATATTATTAAAATTTGTAAATTGGCAGTGAATAATTACAGTATGAAACCGGAACTTGATCTGTTTACAATAATGCCTGAGGATAAGATCCCGGAGAAGGGGAAGATACTGATCTCCGAACCTTTTCTGCCTGATACATTCTTCAACCGCAGCATTGTTTATCTTGCAGATCATACTCCGGAAGGCTCCGTAGGCTTTATACTCAACAAGAAACTGGACATCAAAGTATGTGACGCCATTTCAGGTTTTGACTCCTGGCAGGAATACCTTAGCATGGGCGGCCCTGTCGCCCCTGATACCCTTCATTACCTGCATAATCTGGGAGAGAGAATCCCTAAAAGCGTATGGGTTGATGAGAGTATCTACTGGGGAGGAGATATTGATTTCATCAGGAAACTGATTAAAGAAGGAAAAATAAGAAAGAGCCAGATCAGATTCTTCCTCGGTTATTCCGGATGGTCAGCCGGGCAGCTGGAGCGCGAGCTTAAGGAGAATTCATGGGTTATTGCCAGGGTCAAGACTGATATCGTTCTGAATAACCAGGTTGGAAACACCTGGAAAAGAGTCCTGAGAACATTCAATAATAAATACAGGATGTGGGCCGATTTCCCGGAATCGCCGGATATGAACTGAACAATGAGTTCACTGCCTTTAAAGATGCAT
>JADDYF010000353.1 GCA_015712185.1 Bacteroidales bacterium | reverse complement strand
ATGCCTTCAACCTGTTTGAGGTATAGCGCAGCAGAAAGTGGATGGCATCCCTTACCGATCATCGAACCACCACCGGAAAATTTCCACTGGCCGTAGGTCAGAGAATGTGAACCGGAGTGTGATTCCTCGGCATGTATCCAGAGTATCTGTGCTTTTGTTTTTTCAAGGATCTCACGTTCTTTCTGTATAGCCGGGGCATAGATCCAGTTTTCTGCATACATAATCTTCCCTTTGCTTTTCTTTTCAGCGCCGATCATTCTTATTACACTGGCAAGTGCTTCCTCAAGTCCTTTCTCACGGGGAAATTTATCACCATTAAAATCATTGCTCCTGTCGCCGAAATAACCGGTAAAAGGCTTTTCGACTATCACGTGCTTATCTTTCTCAAGCGCAGCAATAACTATTGGTTCATGTGTCGACGGCGGGGTACATACATGTACAACATCGGCATTATCAATAAGCTCTTCTATATTTTTAAAAGGTATCAGGTTGCGGGATTCCGTAAACAGGTAAAGCCGCTCAGCAGTCGGTGAATATGCACCGGTGATCTGAATTTTAACTGAGTACAACCGCTTTAATGCTTCATAATGAAACTTTGCTGCAAATCCCGATCCGGCCAGTCCACACCTGATAATCTTGTCTGCCATATCCTTTTTTGTTATTTCAACTTCTTAATTCCCATATTCCAGAGGGTGAAGCTGTATATATCGGCATATTGTTCGATGGACTTGCTTACCGGTGTACCTGCACCATGACCGGCGCTTGTTTCAATCCTTATCAGGACAGGATTTTGTCCGGCCTGTTTTTCCTGCAGATGTGCTGCAAATTTGAAAGAGTGTGCGGGGACAACCCTGTCGTCGTGGTCGGCTGTCGTGATGAAGGTGGCAGGATATTCAGTGTCTTCTTCCACATTCTGAACCGGTGAATATCTCAAAAGGTAGCTGAACATTTCCCGGCTTTCATCTGCTGTTCCGTAATCGTATGCCCATCCTGCTCCTGCAGTGAATTTATGGTAGCGCAGCATATCAAGCACACCGACTGCCGGAAGTGCCACCTTAAATAATTCAGGCCGCTGCGTCATGACTGCGCCGACAAGAAGACCACCGTTGGAGCCGCCCCGGATTGCCAGGTAGGGAGGAGAAGTATATTTTTTATCTTCCAGGTATTCAGCAGCTGCAATGAAATCGTCGAATACATTCTGCTTGTTCATCCTGGCACCTGCCAGGTGCCATTTTTCACCATATTCACCGCCTCCCCTGATGTTCGGCACAGCATATATTCCTCCCAATTCAAGCCATAATGCAACGGGTACTGAAAACGACGGTGTTTCGCTTATGGCAAATCCGCCGTAACCGTATAACAGGGTTGGATTTTTGCCGTTCATGGCTGTATTTTTCCTGTAAGTGATTATCATCGGTACCCTGACACCGTCTTTTGAATTATAAAACACCTGTTCCGATATATAATCGCTGCTGTTAAACAGCACCTGGGGCTTCTTATAAACCTGTGTTTCTCCTGTCGGGGGATCCATCCTGTAAATTGTTACAGGGGTTGTATAGTTTGCAAATGAATAATAGATCTCCTTGTCTTCCATTTTTCCTGAGAACCCTGCTGCACTTCCTATTCCAGGAAGAGTAATATCCCTGACCACCCTGCCTGTCAGATCATATTGTTTTACCGAGGAGATAGCATCAATCAGATAATTGGCAAAAATGTATCCTGCGCCAGTGGAGGGCTGAAGGACATTTTCAGTTTCAGGTACAAGATCGACCCAGTTATCAGAACCGGGATTTTCAGCATCGACAGTTACTACCCGCCAGTTGGGAGCATTCAGATTTGTGAATATAAAGAGCTTAGAGCCTTCATTGTGAAGGATGTAATGATCATTCTCGAAGTTATCAACCACAGTCAGGAATCCGCCTGATTTCTTTGTCAGATCTTTAATATACAATTCATTGCCGGTTGTGGATATTGAAGCGGTAACCACAAGAAACCTGTCATCCTCGGTCAGATAAGCGTTGATGTATCTCCTTTTCATGTCGGCTCCGAAAACAACCTTATCTTCAGACTGATCTGTTCCGGCTTTGTGGTAATATAGTTTATGCTGGTCGGTCATTGCCGATAGCTCACTGCCTTTGGGCTTATCATAGCTTGAGTAATAGAAACCTTCATTACCCTGCCAGGCAATGCCTGAAAACTTGACATCAATAAGCGTATCACCGATTATTTCCCTTGTATTGGCATCCATTGATATTACTTTGCGCCAGTCTGATCCTCCTTCAGAGATTGAGTAGGCTACTTTGCTCCCGTCCTCTGAGAATCCCATTTCTCCGAGGAATGTTGTACCATCAGGAGAGAATGTATTTGGATCGAGGAAGAGTTCAGGCTCCTGTCCTTCCTTCTGGCGGTAAAAAACACTCTGGTTCTGCAGTCCGTCATTCTTAGTGAAATATGTAAATCCGCCTTCATTGAAGGGCAAACCAAATTTCTCGTAGTTCCACATTTTTGTAAGACGTTCTTTGATCAGTGGCCTGTAAGGAATTTTTTCGAGATATGCGAATGTGACTTTATTCTGTTCCCTGACCCAGGCCGCAGTCTCCGCAGAAAGATCATCCTCGAGCCAGCGGTAGGGATCGGGCACGGGTGTTCCGAAGATTGTATCGACAATGTTGCTCTTCGCAGTTATAGGATAGTTAATATTCTGGTCTGGTCCATTTACGCATGATACGGATATCAGAACAATACTGACAATGTAAATTAGTTTTTTCATTTCGTTTTATTTAAAAGATTTTATTTGAACCACGGATTATCACTGAGTTCCACGGAGAAAGAACACGGAGTTATCAATATTTATACCACCGTGTAACTCCGTGAAACTCCGTGGTTAAATAAATTCATAATATTTTATTTCCCTGAGTTACTTACGAAGGCGATTTGCTGACTGTCGGGTGACCATGACGGCACATTGATTGTACCCTGGCCTCCGTAAAGCCATGCAATGACTTTTGGTTCACCTCCCGAAGCCGGCATTATCCTGAGCATAACACGCTTGTAGGAAGGGTGAGAGTTCGGCGGGACTTCGGGCGGAAAGGAAATGAAGACTATCCATTTCCCGTCAGGAGAGATGTGAGGAAACCAGTCGTTGTACCTGTCAGATGTCATCTGTTCCAACGATGATCCGTCTGGCTTCATCCTCCATATCTGCATTGTACCGGTCAGGTTTCCGTTGAAGTAAATATACTTTCCGTCGGGCGAATACTCGCAGCCATCCACATGCTGGCCTTCCTTAATACTGGTAAGGGCAATTTCCTTTCCACCCCTGATGGAATTTCTGTATATATTATATATAGGTATATTATTCCTCTGGGCGACGTAGATCACTTCTTTATTATTTGGTGCCCATCCATGCCAGTATGATGGTGTGTTTTCCGTGACCATCCTGGGTGTGCCTCCTTTAAGAGGCAGAACATATACTGTTGAACCCCCTCCAGGCAGACCCTGCCGCTGGTGGCTTATGGCTAACAATTTACCGTTGAATGAGATGCCATGATCGTTATTGTTCCTGTCAGCAAATACTGTGTTCAGCTTTTCCGGATTGCCACCGATTGCAGGTATCTTATAGAGTGATCCGTCCATATTAAAAAGCAGCTGTTTTCCGTCAGGCATCCAGTTAGGAGCTTCGAACCTGCCGGGCTTTTCGTAGATAACTTTCCGCTTTCCGTCAGAGACATTCATCGTTTCGAGACGGCACCCCAGGTAACCTTCTTTCCCGGGGCTGTAATTCTCACCGACAGGTCTGTCAATACGTACGTTCCATACCGTGGCCTCCTCCGTAACATCGGGATTATGTGAGCAGACAAAGAGTCCTGCCATGATCTCATCGGGGAGGTTTATCATTTCATATGAACCTATCGTTTCAAGCGGTTCACCTTTTCGTGCTGCTCTCATAAAAATGACGGTGCCGGCGCGTTCAATCTGAAGTACTTCGTAACCCGTACCTTTTGCTAACATCTGGTCCTCCGGATCTCTCATTGAAGCGCCGCTATAGTTGCGCCACTGCAGGAGAGTAAGACCATCGCCGTGGAGAGCTGCTGAGATATGCGGCGATTTCTCATCAGGTGATGTCCTGAGCATCCATCCTGTCTTTCTGTGTGCTTCGGTGCCTTTACCTTTAAATTCAAAATTTGCTGTCAGCATAAAATCGCCTCTGATCGTGTTATACAGGTAATGAAACTCATCCCTTTCGAACCATATATTATATCCTGATCCTTTAAGGGTATATGTCTGTTCTGACTGGTCATAAACGGCAGAGCCATGGTTTTTGGGATTGCCTATATCGACGCTTTGCCGGAAAACACCAATAGGCTGAGCCTGTGAAAGTGTTGTAATGCAAATAGTTCCAAGGATAAAGAACAGAAAGTATTTCATATGCCTGATTATTTTTCTATACTAAAGGTAATTAACAATGTTTATAAATGTAATCAAATTCAGTAATAAAAATATCCAAAAATTTATCTGCAATCGGTTGCAAAAGATAAAAAAAAATTATAAATTTGGTTGCTATGCGACCTGAATCTATCCGATTGCACTTTGTTTTTATCAATCAGTATTTGAAATTTCATCGGTTGTTTCCTGATGGGATATTACTCTTTTTAAGGCAGGAGACGTGTCGGTTTATTCTTTTATTTCAATATTAATAATATGCTGATGTCTATCAGATTTTGTTTAAAATCATTTTTAATCCTTAAATCTAAATGTTTATGGTAAAAACACCTTCGCGAAGTATTTTCTCATTGAAATGCTTCAAACAAATCATGCTGATATCCGCGTTATACGGATTGCTGTTATTTCAGCTCCCGTTAACGGCATCAGCATATGACGGGTCAGGTCTTTCTGATCCGGAAACGCTTCAGCAGATAAAGGTCTCCGGACGGGTTGTTGATCAAAATAATAATCCGATGGCCGGGGTAAATGTTATTGAAAAAGGGACCACTAATGGCGAACTTACAGGTGCTGACGGAACCTATTTAATAACAGTTGCCTCTGCAAATTCGATTCTTACTTTTTCTTTTATCGGGTACGAAGTCAATGAAGTAACTGTTGGTAATCAGACAACGGTGAACGTAACTCTTGCAGAAAGTATTACCGGTCTGGAGGAAGTAGTTGTTATTGGATATGGTACTCAACGGAAAGAAGCTGTAACTGGCTCAGTGGCGTCAATACGCGGAGATGCCCTGCGAGACATCCCATCGACTAATTTCACCCAGTCCGTGCAGGGCCGGTTGCCCGGCGTGGAATTGACACAAACATCAACCCGACCAGGCTCTACTTTGCAAATCAGGATCAGGGGTGCCCGTTCTCTTACTGCAACCAACGATCCCCTGGTGGTGCTTGACGGGATTCCTTTTGTCGGATCCATCAATGAAATTAATAACGATGACATCCGGAGTATTGATATTTTGAAAGATGCTTCAGCAACAGCTATTTACGGATCACGTGGTGCTAATGGTGTTATTTTGATTACTACCAAAAGAGGAGAAAAAGGACAAAAGGCAAAAATAACATACAGTGGTCGTCAGAGCATTAACAAAATTTTTGCCAAATACCCTATGATGGAAGGGCCCGAATTTGTTGCCCTTCGTACAGCCTCAGGCAGGTACACAAATGGGCCTGATGAATTTGATAATATAAATACCGACTGGCAGGACTTGTTTTTCAGAGACGGTTACCAGGCGAGCCATGATATAAGTCTAAGTGGCGGCACAACCAATGGCAGTTACAACTTCGGGGTTGGCTACCTCGGAGATCAGGGCGTTATTCCTACGAACAGATTTACCCGTTATACTCTACGCGGGTCAATTGACCAGGAGGTAGGTAAGTATTTTCTCTTTGGCTTCAATTCAAACAGTAACTATAATCTGACTGAAGGTAACCAGGTTGGATTGTATGGTGTATTAAGCATGTCTCCTATATCCG
>JADDYF010000209.1 GCA_015712185.1 Bacteroidales bacterium | reverse complement strand
GAACACTTTTCTTAATTTCATTTTGGTTTATATTAAATATTGATTTAATTCTAATCGGACAAAGGTGAGTGCTTCCGGATCAGTAAGTGTTACATAACAAATTAAATAAGTTATATAATTCACACATTTAAAATATGTTACATAATTTCCCCTTGTAATCACACGTACTCACCCCCTTGCGTCCCCCTCTCTGCCCGCGCAAAGAGGGGGATGGTTTTGTAATGTAATTCAATAGAGGGAGGATGAGTACATGCAGCCAGAGAAGATGGTTAACTGCACAACGCGTTAACACTATTCATTTTGTTTTTTGGTTCTCCCGGCAAACATAAAACCGGAGCACCGGACAGAACGAATCAGCCTGTCGGAACGATGTATGTACCTGTCGGATTAAACAGAAATAAGGATAAATTAAATCATTAAGTGCCAGATAACGTGATTATTACTGATCGTTTAATGATTTACGATATTCGGAAGGCTTATTTATAATATATTTCTTAAAAGCGCCCCGCCACCCGACAGCTGAACAGATGACCGTAGGTCAGACGGAGCGAAGCGACAGACAATTTTTACTCCCTCGACACACTGTTTATCGGATTTGCCCGCGCTGCTTTAACCGAGAGAAAACTTATTGTAGTGAAAGCAACGGTCAGTGTTATCAAAAGTGAAACAATAAATGGAACAACAGTGGCCAGCATAAACGGCGATAATCCAAAATCCATCCGGTAAGCAAAACCCTGTATCCACCTGTCCATCAGGTAATATGCTACTGGCCAGGAGATGAGATTTGAGATCAGGACAAGAACAAGGAAATCCTTGTTGAGCAGCCATACCACCTGGTCAACACGAGCTCCCATGATCTTACGCAAGCCGGTCTCTCTTGACCTCTGCTCCGTTACATATGATGTTAGTCCGAGTAATCCCAGACATGCAATGAAAATAGTCATGATCGAAAAGATATTGAACAATGTATTGAGCTTGTTTTCAGCTGTATACATTTCATCCAGCTTGTCTGCAAAAAAGAAATAGTTGAAAGGCAAAGTATTTCCCAGATCCTGCTGCACCTTTTTTACACTTTCGATTGTTGCAAGAGTATTGCTGCTGATCCTGACATAAAAATAAGGAAGCGGATTATTGCTGACCACAAAAATGAAAGGTTCGATAGCATTATGGATGGAGGTGAAATGGAAGTCTTTCACCACACCAATTACAACCCCGTCTCTCTGAGCTCTTCCTGTAGCAGGGTCTATTCCGAATTTGATCCTTTTCCCGAGTGCATTATTGCCCCATCCGAACGCCTTTACCGCTGCCTCATTGACAACAAAAGCCTGGGTCAGATCAGTGGTCCTCGACCTTTCAAAATTCCTTCCCTCCAGTATCTTCATCTGCATAACATCAATGAATTCATGATCAACAACAGAAAAGCTTGTTGCCAGTTCCACCATGCTGCTGTCTTTTTCAATCTGGAATACTACCTTGCTCGCCATTAACGGAGGGACAAGCGCTGCTGAGGAAACCCCCTTAACATCCGTTAGCTTTAACAGCTCATCTTTAAACGACTGCATCTTATGATTTATAAATGCCGTGTCCCTGACCGGAATGATCATTACATTTTCCTTATTTAGCCCCAGGTCCTTATTCCTGATATACCTCTGCTGACCTGACACTATCATGGTACCTATTATCAATGTCCCTGATATTGCAAACTGGAAAACCACCAGCATTTTTCTCAGCAAACCTTTCCCCTGACGGGGATTTACATTACTCTTAAGAACATCAACCGGGGAAAAAGAGGAGAGGTATAAAGCAGGATAGCTGCCCGAAATGAGTCCGACAAAAAGTGCAATCAATATTATCAAAAGGAATGTAACCGGCTCGAACAGGTTACTTATTTTTAATACTTTGTCGGTTAATACATTAAAGGAGGGTAAAATAAATATTGTAGCGATAATTGCTATTATTAAAGCTATGATCACCAGTACCATCGATTCACTGATGAATTGTCTTATCAGGGTTCCTTTTCCTGCACCGATCACTTTTCTTAGTCCGACTTCTTTCGAACGGTTTGTCGACCGGGCTGTTGCCATATTCATATAATTAAGACTGGCTATCAGGAGCATAAATACGCCAACCAGCGAGAATATAATAATATAGTTTATGTTACCCACAGGAAGGTCAAATTCCAGCTTTGAACCAAAATGGACCTTATCGATCCTGGTGGCCATAAGACGGAAAGTTGCATTTATCTGTTTGCCGAGAGAACTCATGTACTTGTCGTAAAAACCGGGGAACTTGGCAAGAAGATCTTCAATCCTTGCATTTTCATCCAGCAATATAAAACTGAAAGCAGAAATATTCCAGAATGCCTGTGCACTCCTTGAATTGAACCTGTCAACTCCTGACAATTCGACAATTGTTGCCATTGAAAGCAGACAATCAAAACGCAGGTGTGAATTAGCCGGCACATCTTCTATAACGCCTGTAACACGGCAGTTCCCGAAATTACTGGTTGTAAGTACCTCTCCCATCGGATTTTCCTTTCCAAAATACCTTGAGGCAAAACTTTCGGTTATAACTATTGTGTTTGGCTCATTCAATGCATTATCCGGAGATCCCAGGATAAACTTATAATCAAGAACCTTAAATACTGTCGAATCGGTAAAGTAAATTTTGTCTTCAAAGAACTTGAGATCCTTGTACTGGAAGAGGATATCCTGCAGGCCAAAACCTGCAAACCTGGCTATTTCCCTGATTTCAGGATACTCATCTTTCAGCGTTGGAGCCATAGGTATCGGGACAAGAGCTGCCAGTGTGGTTTTGCCGGAAATATTAAAATCGCTCTCCAGCCGGTAGATGCGATTATAGTTTTTGTAATGCTTATCAAATGTGAGCTCTTCCTGAACATATAAAAGTATCAGTATTGCACAGGTTATACCGATTGCAGGTCCGAATATATTCAGGACAGAATAAAATTTATTCTTTACAATGTTCCTGTAAGCTGTGATAAAGTAATTTTTAAGCATGATAGTGCCATTAAATAACTCTCGTTTTTAGAAATAATTCAATATGAAGAATCTTTCTGGTGGACATAATCCAACAGACAAATTTTAAATACCAGTAACAAAATTATCACAAGTAAATGATAAAGTCAATTTTCATTATAAAAGGAACGAAAAGGGGGGAATGGGAGAGGGGGTCATGGCGAGGTTTTCTGCATTGAAGCCTTGAATAACAGTACGGAGCGAAGCGACAGAGAGTTCTCAGTCAGGCGGGCAGACGATTCGAAAGTCAGACCTTCTCATTCGTGCGGATTATAAATGCTCTTTTCTTTAAGAGCGAGGTTCCTGTAGACCTCACTGATATCTCTTTTCGGAGATTTGCAAATAAAAACTTTTAACCCATTCTCCCTGAAGTATTTATTTCTGACACAACCTTCTTCGGTAATTTCACCAAACAATTCACTCAGATCATCCTGTCTGGAATTAATATAGATCAGGGGACCATCAGGAATTGAATCAGGAGCCCAGAATATATAACTTTCGTGGAAGGTTACAGCATCCGGCAATCCATATCTCTTCCCGTAAAAATGTATGGCACCGGCATAACCATAATTCCTTTCTCCATAGATAGTACAATTCTTTTTCTCATCTTCAGATAATTTGTTATACGCTTTTGCAGCGTATCCTGCCAGTTCCGACCATCCGGCCATATCAGAATATACCTGCGAAATATCGCGGACTTTACCGTCTTCCCACCTGTAGAAAGGATATATTTTTAAGAATTTCGTATGTCCCCTGTAATCAGAGTACTTTTCGAAGGAGAGCAGAGGCAGTCCCGTCGGTAATGCTGTCACCGACACTAATATAATTATTATAAGAATGGAATTCCTTACAGATTCAAGCTTGCCGCATAAGTATTTCTCCATTGTATATCCGCCTGCAGCAAAGAGAAAGGGTATCACTCCAAGTGCATAATAACCCTTGCCCTTCAGTAAGAGAAACATCAGGATTATCAAGAGGGAAGCAGTGCCGATGAACCGGAATCTCCTTTCTTCTTTCATGAACAGCAGGGAAGTCAGGCCGAATAGCCAAACTACAGTTGAAGCCAGGTTGAGACTGAAAAGATCGGCAAGAAAGCTGAACAGATTCATATTTGTCAGCTGGGTCCTGTTCAGTTCGCTCATATGAATTATAACCGGCCAGTTATGACTGTATTGCCAGATTATGTTTGGAGTGATTATGGCAATCCCGATAGCAATGGCCAGGAACAGATACCCTGACCATAATAATTTCCGGTATTCGCTGAAAAGCAAGGCGATGAAAAAGCCTGCCATAAAAAACAGTACAGAATACTTATTCAGGAATGAGATCCCCAGGAGAATTCCTGTCAGTATCCAGTAATAAGGCTTTCCTGTGACAGCCATCCTGAAGATTAAATAAGTTACCAGAAGCCATAAGAATTGTTCAGTGGCATTCGGGGTGAACAGAGTATCCAGCAGCAGGAATCCGGGAGATAAGAGGTATGAGGCAGATGCAATAATCAAAGCAGTCAGGCCCCCACCCATCTCCCTGACTATTTTCGAAATCATCAGCAGAGACAGGGATCCCAGTATTGCAGGAATGAGCCTGACACCGGAAACAGAATATCCGAAAATGGTTTTAATAATGAAGGCCAGAAATCCGGTAACAGGAGGTACTGTTGCATAGCCAAAGCTCAGATGATCGCCCATGTTGAAATAGAGCAGCTCATCCCTGTGAAGCTCATAATTAGAATTTGTACACAGGTGCAGACAAAGTTTTACAGCAATGAAAAGAAATGTTACAAGAGCGTAGTTGCTGCAGCTGAAGAATATTTTTTCTGTTTTCATGGAAGCTTAATTAATAATGAATATAATTCCCGGATGGGACTTAATATTTGTTGCTCTTAATCCCGGAGATGAGCCTTTTTTCCAGAAATTTCATAAGCCAGTCGCCAAAGCTTATAGTTCCGGAGTATCTCCCGATCTCTTCGAAGGCATCCAGGAATGCTTCCTGCATAATATTTTCTGCTTCTGCAGGATCATTCACTATTTTTACGCATGCATTAAACAATGATTTGTAATACAACCTGT
>JADDYF010000157.1 GCA_015712185.1 Bacteroidales bacterium | reverse complement strand
TTTGTGGAGAGTAAAAATTGTATCGCTTTGAGAATATTGTCATAAATTCTTCTTCGCTCTTCGACTGCTGATACTATAGTTGCGAAATTGTCGTCGGTAAGGACCATATCCGCAGCTCCCTTGGCTACATCTGTCCCGACAATACCCATAGCGGCTCCAATATCGGCCTGCTTGAGAGCAGGAGCATCATTAACACCGTCGCCGGTCATGGCCACAACCTCATCATGACTCTGCCATGCTTTTACGATGCGAACCTTATGTTCCGGAGCCACTCTGGCGTAAACTGAGTATTGGGAAACGTTCTTATTCAACTCCTCCTGGCTGAGCTTTTCGAGATCGGCGCCCGTGATAGCCAGATCCCCATCACTGTAAATTCCTATCTCACGTGCAATTGCCATTGCAGTGATTTTGTGATCACCTGTTATCATTACCGGGCGGATCCCTGCAGAATTGCATTTGGCTACAGCATCGATAACCTCAGGTCTTGCCGGATCTATCATACCCAGTAAACCAATGAAGATGAGGCCGCTCTCAAGCTCTCCGATGTGAACATTCTGAGGCGGTTCAGGGAGATCCCTGTAAGCCATTGCCAGGACACGCAATGCAGAATTTGCCATCTCTTCGTTGGCCTTGCGGATCTTCTCCTTATCATCTGAAGTGACAGGCCTGATATCACCATTAATAATTATCTTGTCGCAAACACTCAATACTTCATCGAGGCCGCCTTTCACATTTATCCTGGTACTCTTATCAGATAACCTGTTGACTGTTGTCATGCGTTTTCTTTCAGAGTCAAACGGGATCTCTGCAATCCGCGGATAATTTTTTTCAGCTTCATTCTTATATATCCCGTAAAGAATTCCAAAATCCAGGAGAGCGGTTTCAGTGGGATCTCCGGTGAATTCATACTTGCCATTTTCATTCACTCTGTATTGTGCATCCGCGCACAAAACTGAAACGGAAAGCAGCCTCTTTTCCTCTGCATTAAGAACGGTGGCAGGAGAGGCTCTGTTTATGAGATCTCTTTTATGATTAACATACGCCTCAACGACCGTCATCTTATTCTGTGTAAGAGTGCCGGTCTTGTCTGAACATATAACTGTTGCACTTCCAAGCGTCTCAACTGAAGGAAGAGTACGGATTATGGCATTCCTCTTTACCATACGCTGAACCCCGATTGCCAGAACAACGGTTGAAACGGCAGGCAGACCTTCTGGGATTGCAGCAACCGCAAGGCTGACAGCAGTCATAAACATATTTAATACTGAGTTGCCGTAAAGAACCCCGACAATAAAGATCACTGCACAGATGATCAGCGCTGCGATCCCCAGTACTTTTCCTAACTGTTCCAGGCGCCGGCTCATGGGTGTTTCCGTTTCAACAGTTTCCTGCAGCATATTTGCAATCCTCCCAACCTCGGTTTTCATACCTGTTGCAGTAACAACTCCCCGGCCGCGGCCATAAGTTACACTGCCGCTCGAAAAAGCCATATTTATCCGGTCCCCCAGAGCGAAATCATCCCCCTGGAGTGGTTCGGTCTGTTTATCAACAGGCACAGACTCCCCAGTCAGTGAAGATTCCTGGATTTTCAGGTTGATTGCTTCATTCAGCCTCAGATCTGCAGGAATGATTGCCCCGGTTTCAAGAATTACAATATCACCGGGTACCAGTTCTCTTGTCGGGATCTCTTTTATGACTCCATCGCGCAGGACTTTTGTTTCAGGAGCGGCAAGATTTTTCAACGCTTCAAGAGATGATTCAGCCTTACGTTCCTGGAATGCTCCTACAAATGCATTAATTATCAGGATACCAAGAATTACAAATGTGTCGAGTAATCCTTCACCTTCCATTACACCTATGACCCCGGATATTGCCGCTGCGATCAGCAGGATTATAATCATAAAACTTTTGAACTGGATAAAAAACATCCGGAAAAAGCTTCTTTTCCGCTTGGAATCAAGCTGGTTGTATCCGTATTCCACAAGTCTTCGTTTGACCTCTTCTGTTGTCAGTCCCGTGGTTTCAGCTGTTTTAAAATAGGTAATTATTTCGTTGATTCCCTGGTTGTAGAAATTAATCATAGGAAATGATGGATTAATGAGTAAGCATATTAAGACGAGATTAACGTCATCATTCTTATGTCGTCACCTGTTTAACGCTCAGTCCGGTCTTTTTCAGCAGCCATCCGAAGCAGGTTCAATGTATGAAATAAATTGATAATTATGAGAATAGCACATGCGGCTGTAGCTGAGTAGTGAATGGAGTTTTTACAGAATACTTCGGCTACAAGAATTGCTGAGATGATAATTCTGACTTCTGTCGGTCCAACCAGGCCTGCATCAATTGAATAATGATCAGTTACCTTATACCTTATCAGGGTAATGATCATAGACCAGCCATACATTACCACGAATCCCATTCCTGCAAGTTCCCACAATCCTTCAGTATATATCAGGTATCCAAGACCGATGGAAATTGTACTCATCCAGTCGACCATAAGATCAAGTGAAAATCCGTACCATTTGCGTGGCTGTTGCCGGTAATATGCCAGCCGACCATCGAGGGAATCACCAAACCAGTTTATTGCAAAGCCCAGAACACCAAGCAAGAGATAGTTCCTGTGAATATAAGTGGCTAATATGAAGCTCAAAAGAATTACCAAACCACCCATGAATCCTATAAAAGTGAGCATATCCGGTTTAATGAAAGGAGGAATGCGCTGAACCAGGAAAACCAGGGTTTTCTGCTCAAAGTTCTTTAAGAGGTTGGTCCTCAACCTGTCCTTTGAAATGGCTTTCAGTATCTCGATTGCTTCCTGGGGAAGGATAGATTTCATACTATAAATATGCGAACAAAATTAAACAATTTTTACCGGCTCCCGCTGATAGAAGTGAATTCATAATCTCCGGACAGGATTTCAACATAAGTCTTGTTCCCCGATGTGATTACTCCCTTTACAGCTTTGGAAGTTTTCAAAGGGGTACCTGCCTCAGTTATTTTATCAGGATCGGATTGGGGAAGGATAATTGTTGCCACACAATTTACCGGGATGCTGACTTTAAGATTGAATTTACCGTCAGTGATCTCCCAGGCACTTGATATTTCGCCATGAATGCTCCTGAAAGAGGTTTCAACCCATTTTATGTCGCCAGCGGGTTCCGGATTGATAACCACATGTTCATATCCTTTTGAATCAGTTGTCTGGCGGATTCCGCCCAGACCGCTATAAAACCATTCCATCAGATGACCGAGCATCATATGATTATTCGAAACATCCCGGAGTCCTGCCCACGATTCAGTAAGTGATGTAGCACCCTTCGACAGCTGATAGCCATAACCCGGGACATCTGTCTTTGAATTCATATCGAAGATCAGCTGCGACTCACCCTCCTGCTCCAGAACTCTCACAAGGTACCTGTATCCGACATCTCCGGCTGTAAGAGCATTATTATTTTCCCTGATTGACTTCACGAGATTCCTGACAACATCAATATGACAGGAATCATCGACCATTCCGAAAAAGAGAGGCATTGCATATGCTGTCTGGCTTCCGGTTGAATATACTTTAGTATAAGGATTAAAGAATTCTTTGTTGAAAGCTTTCCTGATCTGTTCAGCCAGGTCTTCATAGTAGCCGGCATCATTGTTTTCCCCGATCAATGAAGCCATTTTCGCGAGTAGTTTCGCATCATAATAATATATTGATGTAGCAGTGAGGGATCTGGGTGTAAGCTGGGCAACTCCCGGGAACTTTGGCCCCAGGTCGTACCAGTCGCCGAGTCCGTGGATCAGAATACCCACAGGAGCAAGAATCCCGAGATAATCCATATAGCCCTTCATCATCGGATATGCTTTCTTAATTGCATCAATATCGCCATACCATTCGTACATATCCCATGGAAGGATTATACAGGCGCTGCTCCATTCAGGAGAATCGCGGAAGCCCCCTGAAAATTCCACAAATTCAGGTGCAATATCAGGGACGAGCCCGTTATCGAGCTGCGCCTCGATCATATCATCAATCATTTTATTATACAGGTTATGTATATCGTAGATATATTTTATCGAATTTCCCATCAGATGCGTCTGCTCCAGCCAGCCCAGTTTTTCACGATGCGGGCAGTCAGTGGCAACACTTGCAAGGTTGCTTCTTATCGCCCAGTCAATCAGATTGTAGATGGAGTTGAAAAGTTCATTTGAACATTTAAAGCTGCCGGTCGTTGGTGATGAATTCCTGGTATGCAGTAACTGAAGGCCTGACATAACAGGTAGTTTATCAGGATTCGGCCATCCTGATGGAACGGCTCCCTGGACCTGGACATACCTGAATCCGTAATAAGTAAACCGCGGAGTCCATTTTTCCTCTTTGTTACCACCCAGTGTATAGGAGAAGTAATATGGAGAACCGGAAGCTCTCTGGGCAATAATGGAATCGGCACCAATAAGTTCCGCAGGGCTCAGACGCACCTCCTGTCCCTTTTCTCCTTTGACTTTAATGCTGATGATTCCAGAGGCATTCTGGCCAAAGTCATAAACATAAATGCCGGTATCCGGGCTGAATATGCTCACAGGATCAAACTCCTGCATAACCCTGACAGGGTAGTCGCTTTCCGGTTTCAGTTTTCCTTCAGGTTTTCTGACTTCCAGGACCCTTTTCCAGTTACCATCATCAAAATCCGGGGTGTTCCATCCGGGTTGCTCCAGCCTTGCATCGTAATCCTCTCCTCCGAAAATGCTTGTAAAAGTGATCGGAGAGGAGGTTGTCGTCCATGTACGGTCTGTTGTTACGACTGACTCCGAACCATCAGAGTAACGCACTTTCAGTTTCAGGATAAGCTTTGGAGCACCATAAGCTATGACAAGCTTGTAATAGCGTTCCCTGTTGATATTGTAAAAACCATTGCCCGTAATGACCCCGATTACATTTAGTCCGCTTTTCAGCTGATCTGTAACATCAAACGTATTGTATAAACATGTCTTGTCATAATCTGTCCATCCGGGAGAGATGTAACTATCTCCTGTTTTATCACCGTTTATATACAGCTCATAATGCCCCAATCCGCTTACAAAGACAAAAGCTTCCCTGACCTTCTTCTTCAGTGCGAACTCTTTGCGGAAATATGGTATCACTGTCCGCTTTACCGCTTTATCTGCAGGGACCTCTAAGCCTTTATGAATTCCCGGCACCAGCAGTAATGAGTCGGGGATCTCTTCAAAGCCGATCCATTCTGCTCCGCTCCAGTCCTTATCAACGAACAGACCTGTGATAAAAAATGCAGATTTGCTCCATGCCGAGGCCTTATCATTGTTATCCCAGATCCTGACTTTCCATAAATATTTTGTTCCGGGCTGAAGTTCTGATCCGGAATAGGGGATCCATGCAGATCCTGAAGAAGCGACCTTCCCTGAATTCCAGGCACATTTGTTTTCTGATCTCAGATTGCCTGCATCAGAGTCAAGGATTATCTGGTATGCGGTTTGCGCGGCACCGCGGTTTGCAGATGAAGCGGTCCAGCTGAAAACCGGATTTTCCCCGGTTCCTGCGGGATCTTTAAGATTATTGCATTTAAGCTGTTCAACTGAAAGGGAGAATGGAGTTTCTTTGCTGCAAAAATTCAGAAGAAATACAGTCAGAATTAATATAAGTGATCTTTTCATTGCCGGGATAATTGATATTTATATTTACTGACCCTGAATCCGGATCAGAAATAAAATTACTAATCCCGGAGGAATAATTCATTCGATTAAAAAGATTTCTTCAATTTTTGAATCAAAAACCCTGGCTATGTCGTAGGCGAGTTTGAGGGAAGGATTATATTTATTCTTTTCGAGGAAAACAATTGTCTCGCGCCTCACATTCACTTTCTTAGCAAGATCCTCCTGGGTCATATTGTGCCTTGCCCGGAACTCTTTGATCCTGTTATTCATTTCTGATGCCTCTGAAGTTGAATACCAGCCAGCAGACTGCAAAAGTTATTGCCATTCCAAGAATCCCGGTTCCGATAACTGTATGTGTCTCATATTTGATTTTATCTGAGAAATACATTATAGCCAGCCAGATGTAGAGTGATACATAATATGAACAAGCTGCTGTTTTCTGCATTACCTTCTTTGATAATTCATCTTCAGCGGGTTCGCCTCTTTTTGCACTGTTTAATCTTTTAAATCCTATAAAAACTGCAAATCCGACTACAAGGATTATAACGCCGAAACCAACAAATTCATATAGTTTAAATTTTTCTGTTGATGAAAAAAACCATATCCCGGTTGTAACAAGAACCAGGGCTGCTAAGATAAATACGATTACCCCTTTTTTCATGACTTTTAGGTATTTGTTAAGTAATTCTAACACAAAGTTAGAAATAGATAACATTATTACCAAATATTTTTAAATAAATTTTACACTTTAATTTAATGTTTTAAGCTTAACCACGAGCGACTCGGGAGCTACATCAACAGCATCAATAGATAGCCAAATAGCAGAGATGACTATATATCAGGCCATTATAGGCTGGGAAAAAGTTAACAACGTATTATTATACGTTTTAAAATACGTTGATAGAGTCCTGTTTTCATCAATGCAGCACCCAGGATAGATTCTATGCCATTCAGTGAACTAAATGTTGCAAACACTCCTTCATTTTCTGAGTTGGAGTAATGAGGTCTTATGTCTATAGGTACACAACATTTGTCTAATCAACATCAGTGCAACTATGAATTTTCTGATTGATGAAAGCCGGAGGCTTTGAAGTCCAATAGCCCCGGTCACATCCGGGGTATATCATTATTAAAATTGTTTCAACCCCGGAGCGGGTTGAAGTGGTAAATCCAATATTTGTTTGTAAATTTATTGCCGTGCTAAAAGGTAAAAAAATGTCAACTTATACCCGGTTTTTATATCAGCTTGTTTTTGCCAGTAAAGATCATATACCATTTCTTTCAAGTGCAAATCAGGATATTCTTTTTGCATATATAGCGGGAGTTCTGAAGAATCAATCATGTCACTCCTATATTGTCGGGGGAGCATGTAACCACATTCACATTATTACACATATTCATCCCACTAAATGTCCTGCTTATCTGGTTAAGGATATAAAAGAAGCGAGCCATGTGATGATATGCAGAGAAAGAAAACTTTTTCCAGATTTCCCCGGATGGCAGGTTGGGTATAGCGGATTCACATATCATATTTCGAGCAAGAATGCACTTATAAATTATGTAAAAAACCAGGCGGAGCATCATAAGACTGTCTCATTCAAAGACGAGTTAATCAGTATGTTGAAGGAACATGGCGTTGATTACAAAGAAGAATACTTATTAATATGAATTTTCTTCAACGCCTCCGGTGTTGCAAATCATGTGTGCTGCTGTGACCATGGATGTAACCATGGCTATTAGACTTGGATGCCTCCGGCATCGTTCACGAGAAATGCCATATAGAAATCTTTGCAGCACCCAAATTAGAAAATCGGTAGTTGAATATCAAATCGTTATAACGATTTAAGCGACATGTGCGGAAAACAGGAAATAATCCGTGAGGATAATGAAGGACACAAGTCAATGTGTTATGCCGAAGGCAGGCTATTGGTTGTTTGGGCTCCTGTAATTCTCAATCAGTGAAACTCCCGGGTAACCCAGACCGGCAAGTTCAGGGAAGTATTTATAGGTTTCTTCCCTGGTAAAGAATCCGGGTATAACAACATGGTAATAACCCCATTGCTCAACGATTTCGACAGGAAGGTTAAGCCGCGAGATTATCCTTCGCTGTGCGCGGATTGCCTCTGCTTTTCTGCGGAATACACCTGCCTGAAGTGCTATTGTAGGTTCTGGTGCAGCCGGCTTTTCTTCTATTACAGGTACAGGAACCTCGACCTTTTTCTTAACAACAGGGATCTTCACCTTTTCTTCAATGACCTTCCTGGCTGTATCGGGTTGCACTTTAGCAGTATCAGGCAGCATTATTGCAGGAGGTATTATCTCAGCCGGTCTCCTTGTCTGCGGTATCCAGATATCCGTGATGCCAAGGAAGCCGAGTTTTGGCAGGAATGCTTCAATTTCACCAAGATTACCAAATCCTGTGATCTGTACCTTGTGATATCCATCTTCGTCGACTATAACGACAGGCTTATCAAGCAATGCAGAAAGTCTGTCTCTGAGCCCGAGTGCATTTGCCTCATCGCGGAAAGCCCCAACCTGAATTTTCATTTCAAAGGTGAAGACAGGTACAGGACCCTCTATAACTTTTTCTGTTATTTTCTTAACAGTATCCACCCTCTCCGTGAGCAGAAGCTGCTGTTGTTTTGCTTTCAGATTTATTACCCACAGCACGTCAATACCGGCTTTCCTCAGGATCTCGATATTCTCATCGACCTCCTGGCGTGTTTTAAGATCGAGAATACGTAGTTTATAGAAATCATTCTCCATGATAATCTCGATCTTTCTCCCGGTTAATTTCTCTATCCTTCTGCGATACCCCTCGGCATATGACCTGCGCTTGAATGCCCCAAGCTGAATTGCCCAGCTGTCTTCAGCAATTGTGATGAGCTCCTGGGTGATCTCATGAACTATCATAACTGCCGTATCTTTCCTGACGACAGGTTCTTCAGGTAGTTCAGCCTCAATTTTAGTTGTATCAGGTATTAAACTGAGTGTGAAATCAAGGCCGTCAACTATATCACCTTCCAGTCCTGCATCTATCTTAAATGCGATCTTATCCGGCTCTGAGGTCATGCCCAGTTTGCGCATCTGCGTGGTATCGACTCTTACATAATAATCGCCGGGTGTCAGACCGAAATAGCTGTAGAACCCGTCCTGTTCGGTAAGTGTTCTGCCTGCAGGATTGTTGTTTCCTGTGTAAAATTCAACTATCATCCTTCCTATACCATTCTCCTCTCCATCTTCAGCAAGAGTTACGATACCACTGGCCTCGCCAGCAACAATTACCGGGACTTCAATAAGCTTAAGTATATTAGGGTCGACAGTAACGCTCATTGTCTGCTTTGCGAGCCGCCAGGAGATATTATCGAAGCTGTTGGGGTCAAGTTCAATTAATACATTAGTGTAGGGTTCTAGGCCAAGAATCCGGGTAATAGTGTCGCGGTCGCTTCTTTCAATCCATCCGCTGTTTGCACGCAGGTTAAGTCCGTAGGCTTTGGGTTCACCTGCCTCCCGTATTCCGTTTGTATTAAGATCGACGAATGCTATAATTGATATCCCGCCCCTGCCTACATTTGTGCGGTTATCAGTGCCAAGATACCTGGTTCTCCTGTCATTGATCAGGCTTCCTCTTGCATATTGCACCATTGAAGTAATATTATTTGACTGTCTGACGGAAAGACCGGTCTGTGCAAATGAAAAGTCGTAACGGAATCCCACTTCAGCCAGCTTCAGGTCGTTTCTGAAATTCTGTTCATAGGACAGGTTAAGATAGGCATGTTCAAGCAGATGTTTTTCAACTCTTATTTTGGCCGACAGGAACTCAGCAGGAGTGTATCCGAACTGTGTCTGAGGCATAACCACAAAACCGCCCGGAATCTTAAAAGCAAGCGCAAGGTTACTGTACAGGTATGGATCAGCATCATCCAGAAACATACCAAATGTCGAAAGGTTTGTGTTTACTCCGAAAAGCGATCCTGAGAACATCCATTCACCGGTGAAATACTTTGCCCCGGGAAGGACCAGCTGGTAAAGGGTAAGCCTCTGGTAGGTCGAGAGCTTACCCATTCTCAGCGGCATCGCTATTGTTGCCCTGCGCTCTTCCCTGTAGTTATAGAATATTGCTTTCTGATCTTTATCATACCATGTATAGTTGAGGTCGAGCTGGAGGTTTGACGGCATCCTGTATGTGAGTGTCCCTTTTGCCCTGACACCATGAGTATATTCCCCGGTGAGAAGCAGATTATTGGTCACACGAAAGGAAGCATTTACATATGGCATTAACTGATTTGACGGGAGCGAGGAAAAATACTCCAAACCGCCTCCCACCGTCAGGCTTCGTGTAAGACCATAATTGATACTTCCGCGCGAAAACCTGCTCATCAGGGTATCTTCAACGATGCCGGCGCTGAGAGTATATTCCATGGTTTTGGGCGGAAGAAAATTGAAAGGGATATTAATATTCTGCTCGCGTGTCCTCTCTTCGCCCCATGGACCGAAAAACTTCAGCTTTACCAGCGAGTTCCCGTATACCAGGGGCACCTCGAATGTAAAGAATCCTGAAGCATCTGCTTTTACATAATCGACAAGTACATTGTTTATGTAAAGTTCAACTATCCACCCGGGCTCGGTTCTGTCGCTCAGAGTATAAGATCCGAAAGACCGGCGGAATGTTGTGGGAGTATTCGTAACCTGAACCCCCACCACAGGATTGAATAATGAGGCTGTTGCATGAGTGGGAATTTTCCCTGCCAGAACCTGTCTCAGGGGTTTGAAGTCGTTATTGACATAGCGCCACAGGTATTGCTGTTGTTTCTCGGTCAGAGGGCTGGCGCTGTTGTAATATAAATTTGCTGTTGCTTCCCCTCCTGCAATCATGGCACCAAGGGAAAGATTGAGACGGGTTTCTGCCTTACCATTTATCTCTTCAGTGGCAATAACCGACCAGTCGGCCATACCAAACTTAAACCATGGATAGGTCCTGCCAATATTTGTATCGGCTTTCAGCTCCCCCTTAAGGCGTGTGATATTACGTCGCATCTCCTCCTGCCGCATCTCACGGATATACGGTAATTCCAGGTTGCTGGTCACTGTAACCGACAGGTTGCGGAAATTGAATGTGCATTCAAGTCCGAAAATCTGTCCGTAATATGAGGATTTAAGATACAGGTTCGATTCAGTTCTTATAAGGTCTCCCGGTTTCAGGTTATATGTTTTCCCCTGATATACGATCACGTTGGCATTTCTGTCTATCGTATATACAGCTTCCGGATTGATGAAGAATCCTGATATTGATTCGAGACCGGGTGAAGGTGTATTCCTGATTTTCAGGAAGTCAAACAGGTCAGTTACGGGCAGATATACTTCCTCATCCCGGATTGCAGCATCTATTTCAATTCCTCCGACACGCGGGATCTCAAGAAATATTGCTATTTCATCATACTCGGGTAAATTCTGGGAATGGACCTGTAAAGGATGTAAAAGGAGTAACAGGAATATTGCTGTGGCAAGATGGCGAACCGGAATTAAAAGCACACGCCCTGAAGATATTAAGTTGGAGTATGCTTTTTTTCTGTGCATATTATTCCTGTACCAGTGTTATATCAAAAGTACCCGTGTAGTTACCGGGCGGATTAGCTGCGGGGGCTCCCACATAAAGAATTCCTCCCACGTTCAGGTAAGTTATTACACCATAAGGAACTGTTAGAACAAACGGGGAAAGAGGCAATGAAGCACCAACCTCAAGAGTCATTGTTCCCCCGTTGTCCCCGGTCAGAGTAGCATCGTCGCCATTTAAAACTGAGATCACAGTACCGGGATTGCCGGTTATCTCAAAACGTGCCGAGGAAAAGGTGTATCCCATTCCGAGCAATACAACACTGCCTGTGGCAGATCGTGCATCACTGGGTGCAATGGTCACGGTTCCGCCTGTCAGACCGTGATAAAAAGCGCCAAAACTGAGGATCTGTGCAGTAGGAGTTATTACCACCGGACGCGGAGGAGGCTCCTG
>JADDYF010000148.1 GCA_015712185.1 Bacteroidales bacterium | reverse complement strand
ACTTGAGAGTATCGCGAGCTGCCTGAACTCCCCAACTGATGCAAAAATGAAACCTAATGCAGAATATATGATAACTGCCACATATGGTGTCCTGAATATAGGATGAATCGCCGCAACCGACTTCGATGGCAGTACCCTGTCGCGGGCTGCTGCATAAAGGATCCTCGGCATATTCAATACCATACCGCTGATATTGCCAAACATTGAAAATGCTGCTCCTGCGACAACAATCATTGCCCCTGCCCTGCCGAACATTACTTTTGCTGTCTCAGCCAGCGGTGCATCCCTGTACGCGGTGATCGATGCACCAAGGATAGACTGTACAACCAGCTGTATCAGAATGTACAACACGACCACCAGGATAACACTTATTAAAATCCCTCTCGGGATCGTTCTTTCAGGATTTTTAATCTCACCGCTTACATTAAGAGCTGTTTCGGCTCCGACAAACGCAAAAAGAAGTATCAGCGACGTACTGCCAATATCACTTAGAGAATTATCCGAACTTATCAACGGATCCCCTGATTTAATAAAAAACCATCCGAAAATAGCGATCATCAGTAACGGAACCAGTTTGGCTACAGTGTTGAACTTTACTATTGCCATTGATCTTTTCAACCCTATGACATTAATATAACCTAGACTCCCGAACATAATTGCAAAAAATAATATCCTGACCCACAGCTCCTTAAAAGCAGGAATAAAATATGAAAGTGTATCTGCCAGTCCATTGGCAACTGCAGCATTTGCCATTATTGCAGCTCCAAAAATGAATATGCTGGCTGTCAGGAATCCTGCATACCGCCCGAATGCTGTTTCTATATAAGTATAGGCTCCTCCCGTAATTGTGATACTTGTTCCGGCCTCGATGAAGCAGAGCATTATCAAAAGCATTAGCAGACCGCAGAGAACATATGCCCAGATACTGCCTGAACCCAGTCTTTCAGCTACCAATACCGGCAGGATAAATATACCTGCACCTATAGTTATATTTACTGAATTGGCAACAAGTCCCCACGTCCCAATCTCACGCTTCAGTCCTTCATTTTCAATCATTTGTGGACATGGACATTATCGACCTGTTTATCCTTTCCTTATCTCGTCCTTGATCCGCTGTATATGTCCCCGTCCAAGTCCCTTGACCTCACAGCCAAGCTGGAAATAACGGCGGATCTTATCATCTGACAGGATACCGAAGCAGTCGATGATAGCGGCTGGTCTGCCAATTTTTTTAACAATTTTATCAGGATCGAGATCGAGATATGCTTTGTGTGGAACTGCAAATATCACTGCATCAGCATCCTTTAATGCTTTGTTTAAGTCTTGCTCAACACGGATCTCTTTTAATTTCTCCTGGTTCCTGAAAAATCGTGCCTTGCTCTGCCCCACTCCCGGGAATGTATCCTGTTGTTCAAATTCCCACCAGTGCTCAACATAGGGATCATGAACATGAATCTCCGCTCCCATCTCTGCAAGCTTCCTGATGACAATTTCCGAACCGCTGTACCGCGTATCTCCCACATCTTCGCGGTATGCTGCTCCAAGAACAAGAATATCCGCTCCCGCAATCGGCTGGCCCATGTTGCGCAGCGCATCCCTTGTCAGCTGGCCTACATGCAATCCCCTGGTGTCATTTATGTCGATTGCCATGGGTGTAATCCTGAAGATATCATCCTCGAAGCCAAGGATATGTTTATATGCCCACAGCCCGAGACCTCCGTCTTTTGGCAGACAATAGCCGCCGATGCCCGGACCCGGAAAGATCATGTTACTGTGAGTCGGACGCACCTTAATTGCTTTTATCACTTTGACCAGGTCAACACCGTTCCTTTCGGAATAGAGACTCCATTCATCAAGAAAAGCAAGTATCGTAGCCCTGTAGCTGTTCTCAACTATTTTTGCGGTTTCGGATTCAATAGGCCTGTCCATTACCGTCAACGGGAATTTTTCAGTGTTCAGCACTTCATTGAGGAACTTGACAACACGTTTTTTTGCGGTTTCATTAATCCCGCTGCAGACTCTCCAGAAATCCCTGATACTCGCAACATAATTGCGGCCAGGCATTACCCTCTCATAACTGTGTGCCAGCAACGGATCGGTTTTGATTCCCCGCTTCTTAAACACCTTTTTCATTATCGGGTAGGCAACCTGTTCAGTGGTCCCCGGGGCTACAGTTGTTTCGATAAGTACGAGCGCATCAGCCGGAATATGAAGAGCAATCTCATGCAGAGAGGCCTCAAGGGCAGCCATATCTGTCTGACCGGTGCGCACATTACCGAGATCTTCTTTCAGGTAATCACACTGTACATCAACTACCACAACATCAGCCAGTTTCAATACATCATAAGTATAGGTTGCTATCAGTGTTTTCTTCTCATTGACACATCTTGCGATCATCGGATCAACTTCCGGATCTTCTGCCTTAACCGGCGAGACACCGCGGTTAAGCAGCGGAATCTTCCAGAAGCTTCGCACACTCGGTCTCTGCATACCGATGACGAATTTTGAAGGCTTGCCTTTTTTGTCTACCGTATCAGCTACAATAGCTGCCATAACTGCACCAACAAACCCCACCCCCATCACAACAACTATCTCACGACCCCTGGCTTTCTCTCTGGCTACTCGCTTCTTAAGAGCCTCATATTCTGCTTTATAATCTTCAGGTATAGGTAACGCAAATTTTTCTCCGCTTGGACTGATCGAAAATTTTTCATTCATATTGCAAACATTTACTAAGGAAAATAGAAATAATTTTGGATGCTAAATATATAAATGTTTGTATTATCTGATGTCAGGATGTTTGCGTTTTTTGATGAACTGTAAGGGAACCTTGATTTACAAAGTCTTTTGTTACATATTCTTCATATACCTATATTTGGTGCAAAATCTTTATCAGTGGTAATAAATGAATTCTTCAGAGTCAATTCTCTTTTCCCCGTTCAGGCTGGGTCCGGTTGAGCTCCGTAACAGAACCATACGCGCTGCGGCTTTTGAGGGGATGTGCCCGGGAAATATGCCTTCGGATGATCTTCTGAACTACCACGTTGCCGTTGCTGCCGGGGGAATAGGAATGACAACTGTAGCTTATGCCGCAGTAAGTCAGTCGGGATTATCCTTTCCACACCAGCTTTGGCTAAGGAACGAAGCTGTTCCGGGTCTGAGGAAACTGACTGATGCTGTTCACAGGGAGGGTGCAGCCTGCTCGATTCAGATAGGCCACTGCGGGAATATGTCCAAACGTTCTGTTGCCGGATGTCGCCCTGTCGCACCCTCTTCACGTTTAAACTTCTATGGACCAACATTCCCCCGTGCAATGAAAGTTAATGATATTAACAGTGTTGTAAAGGACTTTGAGAAAGCTGTGCACCTTGCCCGTGAATCGGGGTTTGATGCTGTGGAAGTACATGCCGGACACGGGTATCTCATCAGCCAGTTCCTTTCACCCTATACTAACCGGAGAAAGGATTCCTTCGGAGGCTCACTCGAAAACAGGGCGCGGTTTATGCTGATGGTGATGGATGTAGTAAAGAAAGCTGCAGGTACCAGCATGGCTGTTCTAGTAAAAATAAATATGTGCGATGGATTCAGGGGCGGGCTCGACCCGGGAGAAGCTCTGAAGGCAGCAAAGATGCTGGAAAACGCTGGTGCAGATGCACTGGTACTTAGCGGAGGCTTTGTAAGCAAAGCCCCGATGTATGTGATGCGCGGTTCAATGCCCATAAAAGTTTTCGCCTTTTATATCGAAAATAAGCTTTTAAAATTATTCGTTAGGTTGATTGGCAGCTACCTCGTGCGCGATGTGCCTTTCAGGGAAGCATATTTTCTTGAAGAAGCGCTGAGGTTCCGTGAACATTTAAAACTGCCCCTGATCTATGTTGGAGGACTACTGTCACTAAGTAAAATCGAGCAAGTACTCATAAGCGGTTTTGAGCTGGTGGCCTTCGCAAGGGCATTGATTAAGGATCCAGATTTTATTAAGAAGCTGCAAGACAAGGAATTGTCATGCTCAGAGTGTGATACTTCAAATTATTGTATTGCTGTAATGTACACACAAAAGGCAGAATGTATCAAAAACATTAAGGATCCCGATCCTGAGATTATACGAATGCTGAATTAAATGGAGTCCGGTCTGAAATACGCATTGGTTACAGGTGCTTCTTCAGGTATCGGATGGCATATTTCAGAAGAAATGGCAAAGCGTGGTTATTCAGTTATTGCTGTAAGTAATCAGCCTGAACAATTAATCAGTCTGAAAAATAAACTGGAAAATTCTTACCATATTCCTGTCTTAATGCTTAATATTGACCTGGCTCTTGAGGATTCTGCTCTTCAGGTTTTCGGATATTGTGAAAAACAAGGATGTTTTGTTGAAGTTTTAATAAACAACGCAGGCACTCTTATTTTCGGCGAAGCTGTTAAGGTCGAATATCAAGGTACAAAATCCATTCTGAATCTGCATATTACAACACCTGCCCTCTTATGTCGGCTATTCGGTGAACAGATGATCCAACGAAGGAAAGGATTTATCCTGAATGTATCATCGATATCATCTGTAATGCCTTATCCGACGCTATCTCTGTATGGTCCAACAAAAGCATTCCTCAGGGATTATTCACGTGCACTCAGGACAGAGATGAGGCGTTATGGCGTGAGTGTGACCTGCCTTCTTCCGGGAGCCACAGTGACCTCGTTATATGATCCGGGCAGGTACAACACTCCGCTGAAAAGAAAACTCGGAATAATAAAGAATCCTGATGAAGTAGCTGGAATTGCAGTAAGCGCTATGTTTAATAACAAGGCTGAATCTGTTCCGGGTGTGGTTAACAAATTAATTGTATTACTGCTTCCTCTTGTTCCGCACTCACTTATCGCGTGGATCTACAGGAAAAAAGATCTGACAGGACAATAGCATACTCTTTGTGCTGATAATCTGATATATAAGTAATATCACCTTATTATCAACAATTTCTTAGTTATAATACTTCTGCTGCCGTTCCTGCCTTCCGCCATTATCCTGTAAAAATACATACCATCATCAACGGGACTGTTATTCTGGTTTGTTCCACTCCAGACAATATTATATTGACCTGCCGGTTTGTTCAGGTCTTCAATGGTGACGATATGCTTTCCGGTAATATTGTAAATCAGCAGCCGTACACGGGCATCCTCGTGAAGCGTATATATTATTCTGGTAAAATCTGAAAATGGATTAGGATAATTCTGTAAAACAGTCACAAGTTTTGAAGTTTCCGCAGTGACCAGGACATAAATATCATCCTTTCCGGGAGAACCGTTTTTTACATACGATTCCCTCCAGCATTCAGGACAATCCTGATGGTGTGTCGGGTTTATTTCAACAGGCACAAGTGATTTTCCGCTGCCGTCCGGGGCTTCAGGCCATCCGCTGGAATCCTCGTATGATATTGAACAAAGCGTATCGTTCCCGGCACTGACAAGAACCAGCATTTCTCCATTATTATCAAGCTGACCGTTATATTCATCAAACGGAAAGAAGCCATAACGGTCATAAAAACAGCTATAATTTGATGCCAGGACAATGAATTTCTTTGGTCCGAGGCTCGTTTCCGGGGTAAATTCATACTCAACACCTTCAGTAAATCTTACTCCGCCCAGGTCCAATGTTGATGTCCCCGTATTCTTGATCTCAATGAACTCAAATTCCCTGTTCTCTGTAATCCCATCATCAGCAGGATGATAATGAATCTCCGTTATTTTCAGATCGTGGTAGTTCTCGGGAATAATGAAAAACTGTTCTGAAGTTGCGCTCCATTCGTTATTTAAGACCGCCCTGGCTTTTAGATGACTCGATTCATTAATCATCAGTGGTCCGGCATACTGAAGAGCTGCCGGAGCAATAACCGGCGTACTCTCCCATATGACCGGATCACTTCCGTCGGTTGTGTAATAAATTATCCCCTTCTCAGAGGTCATAGTCATAATAGAACCGCGTTCAATGGTCTGCTGAAATGCCGGATTATTATTTATCAGGAATACAGGAGCATCTGTCATTGGAAAGAGTCCGGCACTCCTTAGATGTGAGATGAAGTTGTTTGTCCGGTTCGGGAAATATGTGTTCAGCATATAGTTCATTTGCGGTTGCCAGTGAGATTCCTTCGTGTAAAGCTCAAATGGCCCTGCTGTCTGCCACCGGTGGACATCACGCCGGTAATCACCCCACCTTGCCGATTCTGCCAGAACAGCTTTGTCGATCTGCCCTGCCCGCAGTATCCATCGTCCCGCGGCTGAAAAGGGCGTCAGCGCGCCATTATTGAAACAGTATTTCTGGACACGGTCGGCAAAGAGGCGTTTAAATTCCGGATTTTGCCTCAATTGCTGGAATATACGGCTCGGGCACTTGTCATTGTTCTCAGAGAGTATGTTTGAATTAACACCTTCAACCATATGCTCTGAATCCCATGCAAAAAATCTGAAACCCTTACCCGGACTGATCCGGTTTCTTATGGCAACCCAGTTATGGTGATCCCAATCCCAGTTTCCGCCATAAAAATTCAATATCATATAATCGGCGAGGCTTAAAACATCGATCATTGGCTTATAAACCGGATTCCTTGTACCATCCGGATTGTTACCCTGAATTCGTTGATAACCATCAT
>JADDYF010000136.1 GCA_015712185.1 Bacteroidales bacterium | reverse complement strand
CTGCATTAACTATTCCCAGAACAACCTGAACGGTCCCCGGATCCTTGAACATAACACCTGTTCCCAGGAGCAGAAGGGAACAATACAAGGGATGTCTGATATACCTGTATACACCTGTTTTAACAAGTGAGGTTGTATTCTCGAAGCTGTTTTCAGATCTGCCTTTCCTTTTCAATAAAATATAACCTGCAATACCCGGATAGATACATGCAAACAGAAAAATCCATGCCAGGATCTGATGCCATGATAATGGTTCGTGGAACCAGACTTTGTAATTAAGGAGTACCAGGATAAAAATGCTTTCAAACGAAAAAAACCTTGCTATCCCATGGTATCTCTTTTCCTTTATTGAAAAGAACCACGAGAAAACCACAATCACCACCGTTCCTGTAATCAGAGCTGTAATATTCATATCACTATCATAAATCGCTTATCACCATAATCCGGACCTGACAGTCAGCACCTCATCTCTCACCTCTCACCTCTCTACGTTCCATGCTCTACACTCTACGCTCACCACTCACAACTCACCTCTCACAGCCCCTTCTCATGCACCTTCTTCAGGTAATCATAAATCTCCACCTGCGAATGAACCTGTTTCTTTTCGGGTTTCACGAACTTGTTTGACAGGCTGGCATCTATTTTCCTTGCCTTGACATTATCGTTCCACTGGATCTGAAATATCTGCTTCAGCTCATTCCTGATATTCTTGTCAAATACAGGGCAGGTAACTTCAATGCGATGATCTATATTTCTGGTCATCAGGTCAGCAGAAGATATATAGCACTCTTCATCTCCATCGTTGCAGAAGATCATGAACCTGCTGTGTTCAAGGAACCTGTCAACAATGCCGATAGCCCTTATATTTTCGCTTATGTCCTTCTGACCGGGAACCAGCGATATCATTCCCCTCACTATAAGTTTTACCATAACACCCGCAGTGCTGGCTTCGTAAAGGTAATTAATGACCTCATAATCGGTGATGTTATTCAGTTTAAGATATATCCAGGCTTTCTTACCGGCCTTAGCATTCTTTATCTCGTTTTCGATCATGAGTATGATCTTATTCCTCAGAGAAAAAGGAGAGAGTACAAGGTGGTAGTAGTTGTCTTTTTTATAATTGACATTGAAAAAGTTAAATGCCTTAAACACCTCATTAGTGATCTTGATGTCTGTGGTAAGGAGAAGATGGTCGCAATAGATCCTCGCAGTATCCTCGTTGAAATTACCTGTACCAATCGCTGCATAGCGCTGCAAAAGATCATTTTTATTGCGTGTAATCAGCAACAGCTTTGCATGGACCTTGAGGCCGGGTACACCATAAATTACCTTAACTCCCTCATCCATAAGCTTTTTCCCCCAAAGGATGTTAGCCTCCTCATCGAACCTTGCCTGCAGTTCAACAACTGTTGTGACATTTTTCCCGTTCCTCACTGCATTCAGTAAGGCATTAATTACGCTTGAGTTGCGTGCAAGTCTGTAAAGCGTAATCTGGATTGAAGTCACATAAGGATCGATGGATGCTTCCCTTAGCAGATCGATCAGATGATCGAACGGATGATAGGGAAAGTAAAGCATTATGTCTTTCTTCTTTATTGCAGATAAAATGCTCTTTCCGGGTTGAATTTCCCGGTGAGATACAGGTATCATCGGTTCATAATAGAATTTCTTTTTCCCGAGACTTGGAAAATGCATGAAGTCCTTGAAATTATGATACCTGTCTGATGGAATGACTGCATCGTCAGGGCCGAAATTTAGTTTCTTCGTAAGTAAATTGAGGAGATCATCCGGCATCCTGCGGTCATAAATGAATCTTACCGGTGATCCCCATTTTCGCTGCTGGAGGCTGCGGGAAATCTTGTCGATATAACTTTCCGAGATATCGTCGGCTATCTCAAGTTCGGCATCTCTGGTCAGCTTAATGGTGTAGGCGGAGAATTCATCAAAATCGAAGATGAAAAATATATCTCTCAAGCCATACCTGATGATATCATCAAGAAAAATAATGAATTTGTCATCACCTTTTTCCGGAAGTATAATGAAACGTGGCAGCAAATCTGTCGGTATCTCAAGCAGAGCATATCTCTTTTTTTTGGTCTCTTTATTGTAAAGCTGGATCGCAAGGTAAATTGCATCATCAATAAGATTGGGTAACTCCGAATCTTTTTCGATGAGGAATGGCATCAGCCTTGTCCGGACCTCCTGTATGAAATATCTTCTTACAAAATCAGACTGTTCCTGGTTCAGTTGCTTCTCATTGATAATATGGATGTTATGCTTGTCAAGATCCTGAATCAGTGACTTATATGTCTTTTCAAACCTGGTATTCTGATGGAGAACTATCTCCTGGATTTTCTTCAGAGTTGCCTTGGGATTGTATCCGAGAATATCCTTTGATTTCGATCCTAACTGGGAGATCTTTCTCAGAGTTGAAACCCTTACCCGGAAAAACTCATCGAGGTTATTTGAATAAATACCAAGGAATTTAAAGCGTTCGATCAGTGGAACATCTTTGTTCTCGGCTTCCTGCAGGACGCGTTCATTGAACGATAACCAGCTTATTTCCTTTGGGATATAAGTCTTGCTCATCTATTTTACCGGTTTTAGAAAGTATTCCTGAGTGCCAGTATCAAGCTTAAGTTCCGACCATGTCTTTATCTGGAACGAGATGCAAACAATACTTGTCTTGGTAAGAAATTCACAGCCGTTTTTGCATAATCTGTCGGGCATTTCGGTGAAGGAGGGATTATGTCCGAAAAGGGTAATGGTATTAACTCCATCGCCAACCGATCCGAGCAATCCCATGAGGTGTTTCATGCCTGGTTTGAAATAGAGGTTGCTGTCGATCCTGATCTCTTCGGGATTTATTCCGTATTCAGCGGCAAATATATACGCAGTTTCGAGTGCCCTGAAAGCGGGACTGGTGACTAACAGTCCGGGATCACTCTCTTTCTCCCTGAAACGTCGCGCCATCTCTCCTGAGATCACTTTCCCTTTGACAGTCAGCGACCGTTCAAAGTCAGAGATGCCGGAAGCCTGTTCCTCAGCTCTGCCATGTCGGATAAATATCAGCTTTTTCATAAGTTTTTCAGATGCAGCTAAACTTCTAAGATACTAATAATCTTTCAGATTAGAAACTTTATTGCCGGAAATCGGCATTAACACCAAGGTTATTATATAATTCTTAACTTTATTGACTTTGATTTTCAACTATTCCACTCATGGAACTCGATTATGTGAAATTGAAGGATGTCAAACCTGCTCTGTCGGGGTACATCAGCGAAGCCCAGGCTCTGCTTAAGCTCAGACCTGTTCCTGATGATAAGGTGGTCCATGATGTACGAGTGCTGATGAAAAAATCCAGAGCTGTCATGCGGCTGATTGGCAGCCAGATTGACGAAGAATCTTATAACAGGGAATATGGTACATTCAGGGAAATAGGACAGATAATGAGCACCTGGAGAGACACCTCCGTTCACAGAAAAACACTTAAAAACCTGAAAAAAAACCACCCCGGACTGTTTTCAACGCTTTCGGAAAACGAAAAGCTTAATGCACTGCTCAGAAAAACCGACACTCCTGCAGAACCGTCACCTGATCTGCAGACCGACCTTCAAATGATCGATGACCTGTTGGGCAAGTCAGGCTACAGGATCCGTTTCCAGTCAATGAGCAATTTTGATCCAAAGCAGCTCCTGACAGAACTGGATAAAACCTATAATATCGTCACCGACAAATACCTTGCCTGCAGAAACAGCATGAAAACGGCAGAT
>JADDYF010000125.1 GCA_015712185.1 Bacteroidales bacterium | reverse complement strand
GTGCATTCAGCAGTCCTACCATAGCTGTTATGATCCCGCTCTTTTGAATAAAGTCGATCTGCCGCTGAAAGATGTTAGGAGGATCGTTATCGAATCCTACAATAAATCCGCCATACACTTCCCTACCATAACGCTGAATTATGTTAACACTTTCTATCAGATCGCGATTATTATTTTGTAGTTTGTTACATTCCATTAAACAAGTCTCCTCCGGAGTTTCGATGCCTACAAATACTTTTGCAAACCCTGATTTAACCATTAAATCCATCAGTTTCTTATCGTCAGAAAGATTGATGGAAGCTTCTGTTATAAAAAAGAACGGATTATTATTTGATTGCATCCAGCTTATAATGGCCGGCAGCAATTCTTTCTTTAATTTCTTTTTATGCCCTATAAAATTATCATCAACGAAAAACACACTGCCTCTCCATCCGATATGCAACAGCTGGTTTAATTCGGTAATAATCTGGTTTGTGGTTTTCGTACGGACATGACGTCCGAACAAAGCTGTAATATCACAGAATTCGCAATCAAAAGGGCATCCTCTTGAGTATTGGATACCTGCGGTTGCATACTTGCCTGATTTTAGAAGTGAATAATCAGGTAAAGGTGATTTTGTGATATCAGCAAACTTATCTGAGCGATAAATCTTCTCAGGTCTGTCATTTTCAAGGTCCTCAAGAAAGAGAGGTAAGGTAATCTCTGCTTCATTCAGAACTAAATGGTCGATTTCAGGAAATTGCTCATATTCTTCGGTAAACAAAGGGCCACCTGCCACCATCTTGGCATTAAGCTGCATACATCGTCCGATAATCTGCTTAACAGAAGCCAGCTGAACAGACATAGCGCTGATAAAAACATAATCCGCCCATTTAATATCTTCATCCCTGAGCCTGGAAACATTGATATCAATAAGTTTCTTTTTCCAGTTTTCAGGCAATAGTGATGCTACAGTAATTAAACCCAAAGGTATAATCGACGCCTTTTTGGAAATAAACTTTAACGCATGTTTAAAACTCCAGTATGTATCAGGATACTGAGGATAAACCAATAGGATATTCATGATAAATGATCCTGATTAAATTTCAACTTTACAAATTTAGATTCCGGTTCCGGGGAAACTTTACAAAATTCTCAGATAGATTTACATAATTCACATGTTTTTGATTCAGGGATAGAGCGGCGTCCTGTAATGGGGAATATGTAAATTATGTAACTTTTTTCAAAAGTTGTGTAACACTTATCCTTTCAGTGGTGCCGATCTTTAGAGTGTGAAAATCCATTTAAGTTTATGAAGAAATTGTTTCTCCTTTTAATTGCATTGCTAGGCGTTTTGCAGATAAATGCACAGCAGGTTATTACCGGGAGAGTAACGGATGATCAAAACAGCCCTCTACCGGGGGTTTCTGTGCAGGTGCTAAACACTCTCCGGGGAACCTTCTCCGGTGTGGATGGCAGTTATACCTTAATGGCACAATCATCCGATACGTTGATTTTCAGAATGATGGGAATGACAACTGTAAAAGAGTCAGTCGGGAACAGAGTTACAATAGATGTCAGAATGTTTGTTGATACAAAAACTATTGAGGAAGTTGTTGTGATTGGCTATGGGACGGTAAAGAAGAGTGACCTTACTGGTTCTGTTAGCTCGGTAAAAGCTGAAGACCTGTTAAAAATAACTTCGCTAAATCCTGAGCAGGGTCTTCAGGGGAAGGTAACCGGTGTACAGGTAAGCAGCACCTCGGGGGCACCCGGAGCAGGGGCTACCATAAGAGTACGCGGCGTCGGTACTTTTAATAACTCCTCACCCATTTTTGTCGTCGATGGCGTTATCCTTGACGATATATCCTTCCTGAATACCTCTGATATTGCTTCCATGGAAGTACTTAAGGACGCTTCAGCCACCGCAATTTATGGATCAAGGGGAGCAAACGGTGTGATAATCATCACCACAAAAACCGGAACACCAGGCCAGGGGAACACAAGTTTTGATTTCAGCTCGGAATTTGGAATACAAATCCTTGCCAGGAAGATAGACCTGTTAAACGGGAGGGAATTTGCCGTTATATCGAATGAAATCATTCCCGGATCCTATAATAACGTGGATCTTGTTCCTGACACTGACTGGCAGGATCTGATATTTCATACAGCACCTGTTCAGAATCACCAGTTTTCGATCACCGGGGCCACCGAGCTATCTCAGTATTATGTAGGTATCGGCATGTTTATTCAGGATGGGATCATTGATAAATCGAGTTACAGTCGTTTCACCCTAAAGCTGAACAATACCTATTATCTTACCCCCCACATCAGGCTAGGCAATAACCTGACCCTGGCCCCCTACAGGCAGGAAAATGCTCCCAATGTAACCTATTCTGTATACCGTGCACAGCCTTTGCTGAAGCCGTTTTATGATGATGGCACGTTTGCAGTGGTATATAATGTCGGGAATCCGCTTGCCGATCTTTCCTATTCGAATAATTTCGGTAAGGGAATTCGGGGTGTAGGGAACATTTTTGCCGAGGCAACTTTTTTTAAATCATTCACTCTGAGATCAAGCCTTGGGATTGATGCATCGTACAATAAATCCAACAGCTTCACACCCGCTTATACCGTATATAATCCTGACGGGACCGCTTCCCAGCAGCAAAATGTTCTAAGTGATATCTTTAAGGGAAATTCTGAAAATCTTACCTGGCTCTGGGAAAACACTCTTGCCTTCAAAAAAACATTCAGCGACATCCATGCCCTTGATATAGTTGCCGGCTATACCATGCAGGAGACATCATCCGAGTCGATGGGGATCTCCGGAGAGAACGTATTGCGGAACGGAAAGGATTTCTGGTATATCAATCCCTCATACATATACGATCCTGCCAATAACGTCAATAAGATCCAGTCAATATTCAACGGAGTGGATCCCGGGCAGTACTATTCAATGATCTCCTATTTGTTCAGGACTAACTACACCCTTAACAACAAATACATTCTGACCTTTACCTTCAGGCGTGACGGCTCTTCAAAATTTTCCAGCAGCAACAGGTTTTCCAATTTTCCTTCTTTTGCTGCCGGGTGGAATGTAGGAAAGGAATCGTTCATTAAGTCTGTACCTTTCATTTCGAACCTGAAA
>JADDYF010000124.1 GCA_015712185.1 Bacteroidales bacterium | reverse complement strand
TTAATCGTTTTGCTGGCGATTCCATGCAGCTTCCTGCTAAGACCGATACGGCTCATGCCTGACCTACGGATAAGCTCCTTTACTCCAAAATTCTCATTTCCCAGGTTTGCAAGGACTATTTCTGTCAGCTTACTGATAAAAATCTGATCCGTGGAAATGGATTCATTCATGATCGTTATTATCAATCAATTAAAGGTACAAAAAACTTTCATAATTATTTCTGGTTCCCTGTATTTTTGAACAATATTACTTTGACAGATCATAAATCGAAACGAATTGAACATTTTCCGAAACTAATAATGCGGATTCTGAAACTCCGGGAGGAGGACTTTAAGTAAATTATGGCTGCAAATTCATACGAATAGACTATAGAAATTCATGCATTTCAATTATAAACTTAAAACTTTAATAAATGAAGACATTTAGAAGTGTTTTATTTTTTATTGCAGGTATCTGCCTACTGGCATCATGTTCAAAATCGGATCTCTTTTCAGGGAATGATTTCAATGCATCAAATTCTGATGATATGAATTTGAAAGGTCTTGCTGTTTCCTCTGTAAAATCATTGCCGGATGAAATATGTTTAAACGGGACTTCGAATTTTGATGTGTATGCCCCGAAAGAAGGAAGGGTAGTGGTAGATCCGGCCCAAATGTACCTTAATGTGGAAGCTACACTTACACATGTTGAAGGTCAGAATTACCTGTTAAATACCACAGAAATATTGCCCCCGGAAGCTGGCGGGCCGATGGTCTACAGGATAATTGACTGGGAAGTAAAAATATCAGAAGGCGGGGCTGTTAAGTTTTCCTGGCCGGAAAGCTGGTGGGAACTTGGGGTTGACCGAGGTGATGTTTTAGGTCAGGTACTGGACCATACAGGTTGCATCCTTCACGGACCTGGCATTAACAAGGGGACAATTGCATATAACGGATATTTTGATGGCATCAGTTTCTATGCTGCAATGCACCTCACCGGGGAACAGGTTCAGGAACCGACAATGCCTGTTTATGCAGAAATAGATGGTCCAGTTAAGCTTGTATTTTCAATGACCCTGAATAAAGTAGATTGTTCAGAGGGTAAATAGTTTTACAGAAAATCCTGAGTGTATACTTCGGGTAGTTTAATTAATACCGTTATTTCTGAAGCCGGCTGATCTTATGATTAGCCGGTTTTTATTTATCTTTTTGTTTAATTAATCCCTACCGTCTTGATATTTAAAGCATTACACTCTTCCCCTTGGACTTAAGGGGAAGGGCCGGGGATGGGCTTCATGTCTGATCGTCAGAAAAATTTGCATGAAAATTTGAAATTTACGAAATTTGATATGAAACACCCCTGATCACTTAACCTGGTAATTGATTCTATCTGAAATGACAGAATCCTCCAAAGTAAATCAGCTCCTGATTGAAAAGCTTACGGAGATAATCGTGGTAAACCTTAGTAATGAAAACTTTGGTGCCAGGGAGCTTGCACAGGAATGTGGTTTAAATCGTACAAAACTAAATCGCAAGCTGCTCAGCATTACAAAGAAGACAACTCACCAGTTTATCCGCGAAATCCGCCTTCAAAAGGCACTGGAGATCCTTAAAAACGAAGATTTAACAGTCGCAGAAGTTGCATACAGAACCGGTTTCAGTACTCCTGCTTATTTCAACACCAGCTTTCACGATTTTTTCGGAATCTCCCCGGGGAAAATGAAAAAGGGCGAAAAGGAATTGCATGCTGAAACCGTTCTCTATCCCGGGAAATCCGGTAGTAATCAACAGAGACCTGCCAGACGGACTGTTATCCTGACAATTGCGGGAATAATATTCTTTGTTGTATTGGTGCTACAGTTCATCTATCCCGGACATATCATTAACTTAAAACGCAGCACTCTGGGAAGCCTGAGATCGACGGACGGCAGGATATCTGTTGTCGTTCTGCCGTTTCAGAACATAACCAACGATACCCTCTGGGATGTATGGAGGACCGGTATCCAGGATATAATGATAACCACTTTTTCAGATTCACCCGATGAGCTGGTTACAAGGCAGACTGTAACCATAAACAACCTCATCCGCGATAAAGGACTTGTAAGCTATACCTCAATAACACCAATTTTTGCCAGCAGGATATCACGGAGACTGGATGCAAACACATTCATCTACGGAAGTATAAAGCAGGACAGGTCTCTAGTGCGCCTGGATGCTCAATTGACAGACTCAAGAACAGGTGAGATAATTAAATCATTCCAGGCAGAGGGTATCTCCGGAGTAGAGAATATTATTGAAATTAGCAAATCTCTTTCTCAGGATATCAGGAATTACCTGATAATTTCAGGACTGAAGAAAGAATCTTATATCGATTTTCAGCGAACCGAATCCACTGCTTCTCCTGAAGCTTACCGGTATTTTATCCTGGGCCAGAAAGCATTCGGCGAAAGAGATTATACTGCAGCAATAAAAATGTTCTCGCAGGCGGTGGCTATAGATACCAGTTTTACGTATGCGGTCTTATATAATGCACTGGCCTGCCTCTATTCCACACGTTTTAATGAAGGATTTGAATGGTGTATCAGAGCTTATAAAAAACGGGACAAGATGCCGGTTTATCAGAATATTTATACAAATTATGTGTATTCCCGATTCTTTGAAACACCTGTTGAATCTATTAAATATCTGACACAGCTACTCAATATTGATAACCAGGCACCTCAGTTATGGCATCAGTTAAGTAACCGTTATGGCTCTCTGGAACAATATGATAAGGCAATCGCTGCTTCCGAAAAATTATTTGAATTATATAAAAAAATGGGTATCAAACCTTTTTCGGTCTTGGATTATACCCTTCTTGGAGTTTTTTATAATGAAACAGGACAGTTTAAGAAAGCAAAAAAGTTGTACAGAAAAGCTGAAAAAGATTTTCCAGGGAATGTTTCAATAATCCGGAGGCAGGCAATTCTGGCATTAACAGAAGGAGACACGCTCAGAGCAGATTATTATATTGAGAAGTACCTGTCTATTCAGAGAGAGAAACGTGCATCGGATGCAGACCTGAAAATATACCTGGCTAATATTTATTGGATTGCGGGCTTATTAGATCATGCAGAAAAATATTTCCGTGAATCTCTTTCGCTCGACCCTGATAACCTCCAGCGAATGAACGCTATTGCCTGGTTCTTAATTGATACCGGCCGCGATATAGAAGAAGCAATGGAAATAATTTCTAAAGCTGAGAAAATGAACCCGGATAATTTTACTTTTTTAGATGCCAAAGGCTGGGCATTATTTAAACAGGGTCGTTATGAAGATGCGTTGGATAATCTTGAAAAAGTCTACGAAAAATGCATTATTCCAGACCTCAGGTATGTAATATATCTTCATATGGAGGAAGTCAAGAAAGCTATTTCAGCAAAGAAGTATTCATTAAAATATACTCCCTCGCTGAAAATACGCCCTGTTACTCAGCTGGGTCTGTATTGAAAGGTCATCAAAAACTAATGGGACATTAAATCCCGGTGTTGAAAGTAATAAACTGGTATTAATCCCGGAGCAAGCTCTGGACTCTAAAAACGGTGCAAGCATCGAGGAACCTAGTTTACGAGCTCGGCGAAGCCAATTAAACCTTTGCTTCGCGTCTCAAAATCAGGGGTAATATCCATGGTCACATCCATGGCAAATGCAGGTTATTAGGTGGCAACACCGGAGGTGTTGAAGAAAATTCATGATTAAGGTCTATCTTTTTCGCATCTGTTACCTGCATTTTGAACAACATCACCCTTTCCGTTCAGAAATCGAAATAAAATCATCGTTTGTCGAAACAAAACGTACTAATTTCCAAATTGAGTAAGCAGGAATTAATATAAATTCTTGGTAAATTAATGTGTATATGTTGTAAAACTCTTGTAATTATTTTATAAACTAAAATCTATCAACTATGAAGACAATTAGAAGACTTCTGTTCTTTATTGTAGCCATCAGCCTGCTTATAGCCTGCTCGAAATCAGACCGGTTCACTAATAGTGTTCAGGATTTTGGACTAAAAAACAAAATGATATTTATTCCAGGTGATGTACTTACTTTCACGGGTGACACTTGGTATAAATATGTACAGGTAATTGGTAATAATGTTTTAGCAGAAATGTCTTGTCCAAATGAAGTAAAAATAACTTTTTTGGAAGACCAGAAATTAGAACTTCTTATTACTGAAAGCGGAGGTTGCGGGGGCAGAACCTTCAGTGCCTATGGTCAGATGACACCTTCAGGATCTGTCTACTTTGAATATGCTATCCCAATTATGACACTTCCGGATGGAACAAAATTGAATATAACAGACGTTATTCAGGGGCATCTGGGATGCACTATACACGGACCAGGCATCGACAGAGGTACAATAGTATTTCAGGGGAAATTTGACGGTTCAACTTTAGTGGCAGTTTCACATTTCAATTCAAAATGCGACGTTACCTGGCCTAATAATAACATATTCCCAACTCCGGTAAATGGGCCTGTACAGTGTTCATGGACCTATGACCTGACTGTAGAATAGGGTTATTTAATACCTCTTTGTTTTTTTCAATCTATTACACATGAAGCCGGCTGATCATGAGATTGGCCGGCATTTTATTTTTGATCGTCAAAATAATTTGCATAAATAATTAAAATTCAGGAAATTTGATCTGAGGCATGAGCGATTGCAGAAACTGCTTATTGATAAAATTTTATCATGACAGAGCCTTCTACCGCGGATCAGATCTTCCTGGAAAAACTTAAGGAGTTAATCCTGGCAAACCTGGGTAATGAACACTTTGGTGCCAATGAACTTGCCTGGGAATACGGTTCAACACGCACGAGACTCAACCGCAGGTTGCTCAGGTTAACACAAAAATCAGTCCGCCAGTTTATTAACGAGGTTCGTCTCC
>JADDYF010000123.1 GCA_015712185.1 Bacteroidales bacterium | reverse complement strand
AAAGTCACAGAGAAACAATTTCAGCCTGCATGAATTCTCAAACATGATAAAAATATACCGGTAATAATTAAATAGAAATTCTTTTATTCCGGCATTTTCGCTTTAAAATATTTTATCTGTTATATGGTCATTTTTTTATTTATCCGTTTTAATCAAAGCGATTTCAACAGATTTCAAAATACATTTGCTCGTAGTTGTAGCTCCTGTTATGGCATCAACATTTACTTTTTGAGTTTCAATAATTCTTTGAATTACAGGCTCTGCAAAACGGAAGTATTTTGACTTTCTTGTTGTTTCAACCTGAATATTCTTAATTGTGTGATTAATTATTTCCACTGCGGCCAGGTAATCTCCGCCACCTCCAATAAATTTTCCCTTGTAGACTCCATTATCAAAAACGGCAAGATTTGGATTTTGAATATCCATATTTCTTAGTTTATTTAAATTAACCGACCCAATAACTCCAAAAGTAACTGTTAAGATTATTGTACATAAAATGGTTATTCTGGCAATTTTATTTTCCGATAACAAGTCGTTTTTCCTTTTACCAAAAGGTTTAATAGTTGAGATAAAAAATACTGATACATAAATAATTATCAAAACAATGTTTAGCCTGAATGAATGGCTCATTAAGATTGTGTATTCATTTTTTCCTGTATTTAATTGTAAACCCGGATCAGAAAGTGATGCAAGAGCATTTACATAAGGAGAGAAGACATAAACATATATACCAGCAATGAGGAGCAATAATAACCATTTAATAAATATCCAATAGAATTTTAAAAATCCCCAGCTTGAGTACAGGCTATAAATTAAAGCTGTGGTTGCAATGCCAAGAAAACTATAGTAAATTAAACCGTTGTTCAATCTATAAATTATGTAGTCAAAGCTATCTGAGAAAGTCAGATTTGAGTCTGACAATTTCAAATAAAGTATAGCTTCAATAGCAATTAGTCCTCCAAAGGATATAGCAATAAAAGCAATATGAAATGCTTTAATAATTTTTAAATAATTTCCAGATAATTTATTCATTTATTGTTTCTTACTTATTATTCAAACGCAGGGACCTGTAAACCATTTCGTTAAAAGATTGCCATAACTTTGTTTGAATTTCAGTTTAATATTTTACCAATATAACTCACCACCCTGCCTATTCACAATTTATTATAATGTATGAAATAAATTATAGACTAATGATAAATATCATAAGGATAATCAGTTTGTTTCCCGCTCAATTATTTTTCGATGATGAAGACACCATTATCAAAAATCAAATGGAGCAAATGGTGAATTCTTACGACAAATACATGAAAAGAATAACATTTGGTCGGGAAGATGCCCTGCGTACTATGACTGTGAACCTGGTACAGGTAAAATCAGGAGATTGTGTCCTTGAGGTTGGTTGCGCTACCGGCACATTATCTCTTGAATCAAAACGACAAGCAGGTCAGACAGGAAGTGTTTTTGGACTTCCGTTACTCTCTTTTGTGCGTTGAATCAGGTAGCATGAAAATAAGATCCTTCTTAATCGGATTACTTGCAGGTTTACTTTTTGGTGTGGCAATTCCATTGAGTAAAATCATATTATCTCAGCTCAATAGTTTCCAGTTAGCCGGGTTGTTATACCTGGGAGCAGCATTAGCCTTCCTTCCCCATATACTAATAAACAGGAAAATTGAATTTAAGGCATTAACGTAAACAGGTAAAAAGAAACATTTAGGCGGAGTTATCCTCTTTGGTGGAATTCTGGGATCATTGTTTTTAATGCTGGGTTTAAAAACCGCCAATGCCATGTCTGTTTCCATATGGCTGAATATGGAGCTGGTAGCTACTGCAATCTTAGGGGTTTTATTCTTTAAAGATCATTTGGATCGTATGCAGTAATTGGAATAATTTTAACATCAATTCCATCAACAGTATTAATAATTACCTGGATCATTGATTATTAATGTTTTACAATAAATGATTCAGGTGCTCTCCACTATTCAATTTATTCCGATAGTATTTTATTCTTACCTTTAATGGGTATGCTGCTATAAGACTGTCTATAAAACACTATTAAGTTATGGCAACCTTAAATGGCCACAAAGCATTAACTTAAAAGAACAGTAGAAAAACAATTAATTTGATTGCCAGTGGAAAAGCTCGGTTTAAGTTTCGATCAATTAAATCCTTTTAGCAAACCGCACGAAAGATTACAATTAAAAGATGGCTCAAAGGTGGTAATTATTGGAGGTGGACCAGCAGGTTCATTTCTGGCGATTAATCTTTTAAGGAAGGCGAAACGATTATGCAGAAAAATCGAAGTAATCATAATGGAAAAGAAGAAGGCCATAAATATTTCCGAACAGAAAGGTTCGGAATGTTTTATTGGAGAGTGCAATTATTGTGCGGGAGTATTAAGCCCGAAGATATGTGATGCATTAAAGAACCTGGGGCTTATTTTGCCTTCTGACGTTATCATGGATAAGGCCTTTATAATAAATATTTTTGCTGATTGGAAAAGCATTTCTCTGGAAGTCTTAAGAGAAATGACCTCGGTATATAGAGGATCAAGGCCAAGGGGCAGGGACGATAGCATTTATAACTTTGATTCTTTTTTATTAGAGAGCGCGGTAAAAGAAGGGGCAAGAATTATCACTACGGAAGTTACAGGCCTGGGATATTCTAAAGACGGCAGAGTCGTTGTGAATTATAACGGCAATAGCCAAATAATGGAATCGGATTTTGTAGCATTTGCAGGAGGGGTAAACGGGGTTGTGGGCAATAAATTTGACGCAAAAGAACAACCTGTCTCCTACCTGCACAGGATTATGCCGGGATTCCAGCCGCCCAGGATAAGAAGGGCAATTATATTTGAACTGAATGCAGAAGAGAACGATAGATTTATGCATAAGATTAACGGGGAGCTCTATTATATATTGCACGGTTCACGCAGCCTGAAATTGGAGATGATCTCCATAGCACCCAAAGGAAAATATATTACCGTTGTTTTAATAGGTCCAAGCATTGATAATTCTACCAATAAAGATAACCTGAGGATAATAAATGAATTTATGAGTCTGCCGAATATAAGAAAGATACTTCCGCAGGGGGCTAAATTAAGGAATATATGCATTTGCAGACCTAATATGGTGACCGGAGCAGCAAAGAATCCCTACGGAGACAGGATTACGGTTGTCGGAGATATGTTTACCGCAAATCTATATAAAGACGGGATAGGCTCTGCTTATGAATTATCAACTAAGCTGGCAGAAGTAGTTTTAACAAGAGGTATAGATAAAAGAAGCCTGAAAAAAGGATATGGGCCGGTTATTAAAAAATACCAGATGAATAACGCTTTGGGTAAACTAGTGTTTCTGCTCATAAGGATATTTTTCAGCAACTCTTTATATAGCAGGATAATATACCAGGCGGTTATTACAGAAAGAAAGACGAAAGCCAGAGAAAAAAGAAGGCTCGAGAATATCCTATGGAATACGGCAAGTGGTGAAGGTACTTATAAAAACATAATTTTAACTATGTTCCATCCCTTAGTAATATGGTCGATTATATCAGGGGGATTATTGGTAACACTCAGAAACTATATAACTGAATTATTCTTTGGCCTGAAATGGGGTAATTTTACAAGAATTACTACTGGCGTTGAGAAAGAGGTATTTGAGTCTAAGACAGATGCCATAAAGGAAGAGTTTTCAGGGAATCTGGGAGATGGATATTTGGATTTTGAGAGAATGTATACTATCAGAATAAGTGCTCCAAGTGAGAAGATCTTCAAAGAATTGGGTAAATTTGGTGATAAAGACAGAAAGTATTTCAAACCAAGATTTATAGATGTCAGAAGAATATCCGGTGAGGCAAATCAGCCAGGCAGTATCATACGTTATAACATTTGCCCTAAACTATTATCATTTAACCTGCGTTTATTAAAAGCTATCCCCGGCGAGCATATAAGTTATAAGATTATGGATGGCATTGGCAGGGGCGGGATATTATTCTTTAAAATAGATGCGCTTAAGAAAGGGAATGAGGTTATCGATGGAGAATATATGTTATCAATATATGTAGGATTTAATTTCTCTAAGCGACTCCTTAAGCGCTTGTTTCCGGCATTTATGCATGATGTCGTATGGAATTATTCTCTATGCCAGCTTAAAGATGTGATTGAGTAATGTGTGTATTCAAAAAATGATACTTTGGCGTAATATTTGGCAATTCCAAAATAACAGAGGGCACACAGTTACTGATAGCGGACCTTACAGATATATCCGTCATCCCGGATATCCTGGTATGATTATTTATCATTTATTCACCCCGATAATTCCTGACTCTATCTGGGCGTTAATACCGACCCTTCTGATAGTAATTCTTTTCATAATTCACACGGTATTTGAGGATAATACGCTGAAAATAAGATTGAAGGATACAGATTTAGAAAAGAAATCGATAATTTAAATGATGATACGGATATCAATAACCTAATAGTTAATGTTACCAATACTAAATTTTATTTTGATAACAATCACAAATAAATTATTTGCCTTCGAAAGAAAATCCATCTCCAATTCTGTCACCACTTAATACAAAATCCTGCAGATCATTGATCTTGTGGGGGTTTACGATTCAAAGATGTGGGGCCAGGAAGACTGGTCAGAATTTAATCCTTTTTATTCTGACCAACTTCAGCTCCTTGCTTCATTAGTTGACTCCGGAGCATCGCTACATCAATTTCTTTAGGTGATTTTTTTGATTTAACGCATAGAGCAGCAGCTGTACCGGCCGCCTCCCCCAGACACATTGTTGGAGCCATGGCTCTAAAAGATTCATAGGACTGCTGGTCGGTCGAAATACATCTTCCTGCCACCAATAATCCTTCAACTTTTTTGGGCAATAAACAACGATATGGTATTTCATAGCCTTCATGCTCCAGATAACGCCTGTATCCATAATAACTAATTATCGGACAAGCTGACATAGCAATTGAATCATCAAATTTCTTGCCTGCAATTGCATCTTCCGCAGTTGTTTTATAAAGACCTTCAATAAAACGTGTTTGCCTTATTCCAAGCATGGGAGCTGTTTCAGTAATATAGGCCCCATCCAATAAAGGGGAGCGTGTTGCTTGATTTCTTTTAAAATGTTCAAACACACTCAACCTGGTTTCAATTTCACTTTTTGTTAATTCATCCGCATTTGTACCATTCGAATTTGATGTGGAACCCCAGAAAAGAAGAGTATTTTTAGTTCGGGGGCCTCCGAGCTGGTCAGAATACTTAGGATCTACGGTAACTTTATACATTAAACAATTTGGCAAATGTTTATCCTTCGTTAAATCCGCCTGCCAGTAAGGAACACCTGCTTTGTATGCCACGTCAGCATCTCCGCTGGCATCTATGATTACTTTCCCAAAGATGGCTTGCCTTCCTGATTTGTTTTCAATAATTATACCCGTAATATTATTCCCTTCCATTATTGTATCTACAAATATTGTATGAAACAGGATATTTGTACCTGCATCATATATCATTTTGGTAAGAATATACTTTGTCTTCTCTCCATCGATAGCATAACTATAGCTCA
>JADDYF010000114.1 GCA_015712185.1 Bacteroidales bacterium | reverse complement strand
TAAGAGCCAGACCGGGCCCCGAGGTAGATGTGACACCAAGATTGCCCGCAAAGCTGGCACCCAATGCAGTACATATGCCGGCAATCTCATCTTCAGCCTGGAAACTTTTGACACCCAGGTCTTTGCGTGCTGAAAGTTCTTCAAGTATGCCGGTGGCGGGAGTTATGGGGTATGATCCGATAAAAAGCTTTAAACCTGCCTTCTCAGCTGCTGCTAACAGGCCCCATGCGGTTGCTGTATTTCCACAGATATTCCTGTAATTACCAGGTGCAATCTGGGCGGGTTCTATCCGTATCACAGGACTTAGTGCTTCGATAGTCTCAGCATAATAGTAACCTGAGCGGAGTGCAATTTTGTTTGCCTCTGCAATTTCCGGTCTTTTTTCGAATTTCCTGTCAAAATATTGTTCTGTGTATTTCAGTTTCCTGTCGAACAGCCAGTATACCATCCCGAGGGCAAACATATTCTTTGTCCTGAGCACTGACTTTGGATCGAGTCCAATATCCTTAAGAGCTTCCTTTACCATCGATGATATCGGTGCTGCTATTATATTATAATTCTCGAGTCTCTCCTCTGTGATCGGATCTTTCTGATAACCAGCCTTCTCTATATTCCTGTCCGTGAAATTATCCTTGTCAAAAATAATTGTACCTCCCGGTTTGACCCATCTTGCGTTAGCTTTGACAGCAGCCGGATTCATCGCAACTAGGACATCAGCAAAATCACCCGGAGTATTGATTTCAGAATGTCCCAGGTGGACCTGAAAACCTGATACTCCTCCTACGGTTCCCTGAGGTGCCCGGATCTCTGCAGGATAATCGGGAAAAGTCGACAGGTCATTCCCCTGCAGGGCAGCAGTATCAGAAAAGAGGGTTCCGGTAAGTTGCATTCCATCACCGGAATCACCTGAAAAGCGAATCACCACCTCTTCACGTTCTACAGCATTTGAGTTTTTACCCATGATAAAATCGCTTAAATAATATTAATGTCTTTATTACACTTAATCAGCAATTTAAGATTTACAAAATTAACTCATTAATAGTCGAAAAAACATACCATTGGTGATAAATCTATATGATTTTGGTCATGTTTTCCTGGAGATTGAAGCGCGGACGTTATGCCAGTCAGGATTATCTTCTCCTTCGCTCCCTTAACAGGGATAAGGATTAATTCAACCCCATATATCTGCTTTCTTCAGGTTGATCTCAGCTTCAAAAAACATCCTGGCTATTTTTTCAAAGTAGGTGGTATAGTCAGAGACAAAAAACTGGTCTCTGACTTTCAGTGAATTGTTAAGAAGATTGTTCTTTTCGAGGGTGTCTCTCAGCAAGGAGGATACTATTCTGGCAGAATCGATGACTTCAACGTTGAAATTAAAAAACTTGTTTATCTGGTTTTTAATAATGGGATAATGAGTGCAGCCGAGAACAAGCGCTTCAATACCTGAAAGCGAGCTGTCGGACAGGTAAGTACGGATAATTGCATTGCTGATATCATCATATATAAAGCCTTCCTCTATCATTGGTACCAGTAAGGGTGTGGCGAGCGATACAACCCCTGTGGCGGGCGAGCTTTCCTTAACCTTCTTCTCATATGTTCCTGAGCTTATTGTCCTCTTTGTACCTATTACACCTATCTTGCTGAAATTCCTTGTCCTCAAATATTCGACTACCGGATCAATCACATCGATCATTATGGTTCTACCTCCAAATTCCTTCTGCAGGCTGTCAAAAGCAGATGAGGATGCCGAGTTGCATGCAACGAGCACAACTTTCGAATTATTTTCGAGCAGAAATTCTGTTATGCGACGCGAATATGACCTTATAGAATCAGCAGACTTGTCACCGTACGGAAGGTGGGCAGTGTCACCAAAATATACCAGGTTTTCACCCGGCAGTATCTGCTTGATGGCATGAGCAACTGTAAGGCCACCCACTCCGGAATCAAATATACCTATCGGCTGTTCTTTCACTTCGATAATATATTAAAAAAATGACCACCCGCCAGCCGACGGATGGTTCATCGGTTAAGAACCATTTAATTATTTCAGTCCCAGCTTTGCCTTCGCAAGAGGCATAATATTGGTACTCTTTGTTTCGTCAAAAAAGAGAAGGGGCGTACCCTGTCCTACACTGAAAATATAAAGGAATCCGTTTTCCTTGCCAACGTCCTTTATGGCTTTGTCCACTTTGGCCATTATTGGCTGAAATAATTCAGCCTGCTTTGCCTGAAGGTCATCATTAGCTTTAACCTGGAAATCCTGAATTCTTCTGTTCAGATCTATTAACTCCTGTTCCTTGGTTTGTCTGACAAGTTCTGTCAGATTTTTCTGTTCTTTACCGTAAACGTCGTTCTTATTATTGAATTCAACCTGCATAATCTCAAGAGTATTAAGCAGTTCTTGCCGGAATGTCTCGAGTTTCTTGCTGGCTGTATCAAATTCCGGTAATGCCTGAATTAATTCATCACTGTTAATATGCCCGAACTTAAAACTTTGTGCCTGCCCTGCAAAAACGATCATGAAAACCAGTATCGCAGCACCTGTAATTCTTTTCATCTCAGAGTGTTTATTAAATTATTTTGCAAAAGTAACCATTTAATTTTTATAACCTAATTTTTCAAGCACCTGATCGCTGATATCAAACTTAGGGTTGGCAAAGAGTATATTTCCTCCTGAAGCAGTATCAAAGATTACTGCATAGCTTCCTTCAACTGCAATATCCTTGATAGCTTTAAGTATCTCATCCTGGATCGGTTTTACCAGTTCCTCCCTCTTCTTAAAGAGCTCCCCTTCCATCCCAAAGTATTTATTCTGAAGCTCTTTCATCTCTTTTTCCTTGTTGATTATAGCCTCTTCACGCTTGGTCTTCATTTCCTGAGAAAGCAGTACTGCCTCATTCTGGTATGCTTTATACATCTGTTCAACAACAGCATAACCATCAGCCACTTCCTTCTCCCACTGCTCCGAAAGTTTGTCAAGCTGTTCCTGTGCTGTATTAAAGGCAGGGATGTTTTTCCTTATATATTCAGTATCGACAAATGCATACTTCTGGGCTACAGCCATGGCTGAACTCAGAATAAATATCCCGATTATAAAACTAATCTTCTTCATGATTTCTAATTTATGTTCATTATTAAAACTGTTGACCTATTACAAAATGGAATTGTGATTTATTTGCGCTTGGATTATTGATAGGATCAGGAACCTCATCAAAACCATAACCCCAGTCTATGCCAAGCAATCCAAACATTGGCAGATTGGCTCTCAGTCCGATACCTGCAGAGCGATTCATTTTAAATGGATTGTATTCTTTCAGTTTGCTCCAGGCTCTTCCTGCTTCAAGGAAGGTAAGCGCATAAATTGTAGCCTGAGGATTCAGGGATATCGGATACCTGAGCTCAAAAGTGATTTTTGAATAAACATTCCCTGATGGAGCTCTGCTTTTGGGATCTGTCGGAGTCAGGGACCCGTTGGTATAACCCCTGAGAGCGATCACCTCGCGTCCGTAGAAGCTGTATCCCGTCATACCGTCTCCCCCCAGATAAAAGTTCTCAAACGGCGAGGGTCCAATGTCCCTGTTATAATGTCCCAGGTAACCAAAAGCAAACCGCGAGTTAAGTACCAGTTTTTCATTCGCGAGCAGAGGAAAATAATAGTCTGCCTTGAAAATCCATTTATGGAACTCTATCCATTTGTATTTTACCTCGTCAGAAACATTCGACATATCCTTGCCGCTTATCAGTGAGTAAGGAGGTGTCACCTGAAGGGAAAGAGTAAATGACGATCCGTTTTTGGGATATATCAGGTTAGGACCTGTGGAGAACCGCTGCAGTCTCCCAGTAAGGCTAAGGAGGTTCGACTGTCCATTCTGAAAGAGAAAAGTGAATACACTGTAGTTATTCAGATCATACCTCTGATAACTCGCCTCACCATAAATTGAAAAGAAGTCATCAGGCCATTCAAGGCGTTTTCCAAGACCCATGGATGCACCGTCGATGATCATCGACTGGCGGCCATCCTCACCCTTCTTTTTACCATTTGTCATCATCGACCGGTAAAGGGATACCGAGAAAGTATTTGGCTTTTTGCCGCCAAGCCAGGGCTCTACAAAAGAAACGTTGTATGACTGATAAACCCTGCCGTTTGACTGTGCCCTGATGCTAAGGGACTGGCCGTCACCACTGGGGTAAGGCCGCCATTCCTTCAGGTTAAAAAAGTTCCGCATGGCGAAATTGTTGAACCTTACTCCCACAGTTCCGACCAGCATTCCTGCTCCCCATCCTCCGGAGATCTCAAACTGGTCGTTAGCTTTTTCCTCAAGTTTATACAGAAGATCAACAGTACCGTTTATCGGATCAGAGAGAGGTGTGGGATTGATCTTTTCCGGATCAAAATGACCAAGCACACCCAGCTGGCGTATAGACCTCAGTATTTTGTCCTTGCTGAACAGGTCCCCGGGGTATGTATATAGCTCACGCCTGGCAACATGTTCATTTGTCCTGGAATTTCCGGTGATTATTACATCATTTATATACGCTTGTTCACCTTCATAAATCCTTATCTCCAGATCGATGGAATCTCCTTCTATCTTTGCTTCGACAGGAGTGAGATGTGAAAAGAGATACCCGTAATCGAGATAGAGGTTACTTACAGCATCCTGTGCGCCTGCAGATCCGTTCAGCCTGTCGAGTATAAGGGACTGGTTATAGACCGATCCCTTTTCCACATTGAATCTCCTGTTGAGATACTCCTTTGTATAGACACTGTTCCCCACCCAGTCAATTTTTCTCAGGAAATACTGGTTTCCCTCATCCAGGTTAATTAATAGTCCGACACGGTCTTCGGATATCGGGTAGAGCGAATCAGAGATTATTGTGAAATCCTTGAATCCGTTATCATTATAGAATGTATAAAGCTTTTCCTTGTCCTCATCGTACTTCTCACCAATATACTTTGATACTTTAAAGAAATTTATATTCTTCTGTTTTGTGCCTTTCATTTGCCTGCGCAGCTTCCTTTCTTCAAAGTATTCATTCCCAACGAATGTGATCTCGCCGATCTTGACTCTTTCCTTTTTATCGACATTTATGGTGAGGATGACATTGTTAGGCATGTCGGGATCATCTTTCTGGATAAAATCGACCGTTGTATTGAGGAATCCCTTTTCAATAAAATGGTCCCTTATTATTTTGTTGGTATTATTGAGAATATAGGCAGTTACCTGGGATCCTACCGGAAGATTTATTTTTTCAACAAGGTCTTGTGTCTCAGCATTTTTCAGGCCGGTGAATTTAACAGATGACAATCTGGGCCGTTCCTGGAGGTAGATGTCAAGAAACACGGTATCGGAAACCAGATTAGCAATCGTGATCCTGACATCGGAAAATAGCCCCTGCTGCCACAACTTCTGAACTGCTTTTGTAACTGCCTCGCCTGGTATTGTAATTTCCTGGCCCCTTCTCAAACCCGACAATCCGATGATTGCATTAAGATCAAGAAACCTGACTCCGGAAACAGTAACACCTCCGATGATATAATCTTCCGAAGACATAAAGTCAACGATTTCCATTTGTTCCTGAGCAGCTACCGTATAGCCAATGACACTCAGGATCAGTGCCGCAACAATTCGTTTTAACCTTCTTAACACCGTAAAATCATTATTTTTCCAAAACCTGTTCGCTAGTTTTTCCAAATCTTCTCACTCTTTTCTGGAAATCAATTATAGCACTATAAAAATCTTCCTTACCAAAATCAGGCCAAAGTTTTTCAGTAAAGTATAATTCAGTATAGGCAAGCTGCCATAAGAGGAAATTACTGATTCTTATTTCTCCGCTGGTCCTGATCATCAAATCAGGATCAGGGATCCCTGAAGTTGACATATACTTTTCAAATTCTGTCTCGCCTACCGATTCCGGTTTTACCTTTCCGGAACAGACGTCCGCTGCCAGCCTTCTGGCTGCTTCAGTAATTTCCCACCTGGAACTGTAGCTGAGAGCCACAACAAGATAAAGTCCTGTAGATTTCGAAGTCACCCTTATTGTTTCTGATAACCTTGCCCTTACACCACGGGCCAGTCTGCCAAGATCACCGATTGCAGTAAGCCGGATATTATTCTCGAGTAATGTATTAGTTTCATTATTAAGCGACTGCACCATAATCTCCATTAAAGCGGTTACCTCTTCGTCGGGTCTTCTCCAGTTTTCAGTGGAGAATGCATAAAGTGTGAGATATTGAATTTTCAGTTCGGCGGCAGCTTCAATGATTTTTCTGACTGATTCGACCCCGCGCTGGTGTCCTATAATCCTGTCCATGCCATGCTGTGTGGCCCATCTGCCGTTCCCATCCATAATTATTGCAATATGGACCGGCAGTTTATCCTTGTCAATCTGATCTTTTAAAAGCATATTCAGCGTCTCCTTTTTCCATCCACATCGCTGTAAGCCGGGCAACCGGTCAGCTTGCTGAAGATCTTCCATGTGAATGCAATACCTGCAAATGAGTACCAGTCATTGTTATGGCTCCACGAATAATCAGACGGAGCAACCATGTCTTTCAGGCCGTCAAAGTTATCATAAAAAGTCTTACGAAAACCGTATTCGGCTTCAAGACCCATATTTTTATGAATATTTGCTTTAAATCCCAATGAGAATGGTATGACAGGTTCATAAGTGATTGATGTTGTATTTATAAATACAATACCAACACCGGCGGCGAAATATGGTGAGAAATCCCATATCTTGCCAAAAGTGGAATATGGGAGGAAATTGAATTCGAACTGAAGCGCCCACTCACCGACACTCCCTGAAAAGGATGCCGCTCTATTTATCTGGAAATTGTTTTTAAAGTCGATGTCATTGGCCCTGATTCCGCCATAGAAAAGATTTGCCCTGATAGAATAGCGTGGATGAAAATTATACCTGTAGAAAATACCTCCTGCCGGTTGCGGGGCATAAAAAAGCCTGTTCGGATTTATATCACCGATGTACGACGATGCTCCAAGAAATATCCCGTAATCAGAATTTCTTTGGCCTGAAGCAGGCAGAGAAAGCAGAGTAGCAAATAAAAAAATCCAAGGTATTTTCTTCATCAAAAAGGTCACGCTTATTATCTTCTGAAACGTGGCAATCCACGCGGCCCGGACTTCAGTTTATAAGTAACAATAAAGTTCAAAAAATAATAAACGTCATTTGCTTCAGAAAATTGTGGATGAGTATATCCATCGAGGAAGTCCGTAAAGGTATACCTTCCTCCGAGTTCAATTCCAAAATTAAGATTAGGATTATAAATAAGTGTTGTTCCTATTCCACCGGGTATCACTGCTGTAAATCCACCAGTTTCATATCCAAATGTTTCCAGCCGTTCGTTAGGCTTGACCGAATAAAAGATTCCGCCTATCCCGGTGAAAGCGTAAAAATCGAGTGATGTCAGCAAAGTAACAAGAGGCCGTCTTGCTCTTCCCCTGAGAAACAAATAACTTCTTTCAGCTTTATTTTTAATAAAATAATACTCTGCGATAAGATCCCCCTCAAAGAAGGTAGTTAAAGCCTCCAGCTCTCTGCCTTCATTGGATCCTCTCTGGTCGGTTGCATGAAGAAGACCTCCTGAAAAGTTTAATCTTGCATTGAACTGTCGTGCAAACCTGTATCTCATACTTGCGTTTATATCAAATCTTGTCTGAAGGTAGCTCAGATCTCGTAATCCAAGCAGGTTCTTATCCCTTGAGAATCCGCCAATATCTCCGAAAAATAGCGATGGTCCAACACCAGCTTCGATCTCCCATCTTCTCATTTTCCACAACTGCCCATGGGAAAATGGAACTGCGAGGAGAATTGCCAATATGATAGTAATGGACCGTTTCATAACAGCTTTAATTAATGATAATATTACAAATATAGTAATCTAATATTAAACAAAATGCAGTTGCCTCAATTAATGTTTCAATTCCTTCTGTCTGCTCCCCACATCAGTTTATTCCTCAGCGTACTGTAGAAATCCCTTTCCTTCAGCATCACCGTTTTCAGTTTCACGGGAGCTTTTTTAATATGGATTTCCTCGCTGAGCAGGAGCCGTTCTGACCTGAAATCGCAGGTGGCTAAATATTCGCTGTTTCTGGCTTCCATAACCATTCTGAACCTGCTTTCCCCTGACACGACTATTGGCCTGATAGTCAGGTTGTGGGGTGAAATAGGTGAAATTATAATGCTTTCATCTTCAGGTGAAAGAATCGGACCGCCGACGCTTAGATTATATGCTGTAGATCCTGTCGCAGTGGAAACTATCAACCCGTCTGCCCAGTAGGTATTAAGATATATATCATCCACATACACATTGATGGTTATCATGCTGAGATTAGCCTTCTGTATGGTGATCTCATTCAATGCTGACGCTGATTCTCCCGGGAAGAGATCTGCCGGTCTTGTAATTTCGAGAAGGCATCTTTCAATAATTTCGTACTCTCCGCGGCATAATAATTCAATCGAATTACTTATCTCATCACCGGGGATGTTTGCCAGGAATCCCATCCTGCCGGTATTGACACCTGCCACGGCTATTCCGAGGTCTTTTACCTTAAGGACTGTTTCAAGGAATGTTCCGTCCCCTCCGACACTTAAAATAAGACCGGGCAGATCCGTTAAAGATGCCAGATCAGTGAAATATTCAACTGATTTGTCTTTTCCGGTTTTTGTGTCACGCGATTTCTGATAAATCTGAATCCTGATACCTCTTTTGTCAAACTCGTCGACAAGCCTCTGGACTCCTTCCCTCGTCCTTGCACTGTTTTCCTTGCTGAAGATCGCAACTCTTTCCAGCATAGCTTCTTAAATGTTAAGATATTTCATCAGGAGATCGAACCTTTCGGAATAAAACTGATCGATGGAATCGTTTGTGGTTACCCA
>JADDYF010000467.1 GCA_015712185.1 Bacteroidales bacterium | reverse complement strand
TTTAATAACATGGCGTTTGAACCTGTAAACCCTAAATTAAAGGAACTTGTTATTAAAACCCGTTCCTACAGACGATTTGATGAATCTCACCCGGTTAGTTATAAAACTCTCGAAAGCCTGGTTGATCTGGCCAGACTGTCAGCATCAGGAGCAAACCGTCAGCCTCTCAAGTATCTGATATATAACACCCCTGATGGTTGCAAGCGGATCTTCCCGTCAATCGTCTGGGCAGCATACCTCAAAGACTGGGATGGTCCTGAACCGGGTGAAAGACCTGCAGGTTACATAATCATTCTTGGGGATAAATCTATAACTGATGTTTTTGGTGTCGACCACGGTATTGCGGCACAGAGCATGATGCTGGGGGCGACGGAATCGGGACTGGGAGGATGCATGATAGCTTCGATAAAGCGCGATCTCCTCAGAAACGAACTTAAAATTCCCGACAGGTTTGAAATACTCCTTATACTGGCGCTTGGGAAACCAGTGGAGAGAGTCATCATTGATGAGATAAAAGACGGAGACGTGAAGTACTGGAGAGATGCGGAGAGAAATCATCATGTTCCGAAAAGACCGCTCAATGAATTGATTATCAAATTATGATCAGCACCCTTGCATGAGAAAGTGTCTCATCATATTTATTTATTTGTTCATAATCTTTAATCCTGTTTCCGGCCAGGTAAAAGATAATAGCGGGACAAGAGTATTATTCCACGGACTGGTATTGGATGCAGAAACCCTGACACCGCTTTCTGGTTCCCGGATTTCAGTGAACAGGTCATTATTCTCCTTCAGTGATAACAAGGGGGAGTTCGCTTTTTATGTCAGCAGGAACGACACGATGGTTTTCAGCAGACTTGGTTATAAACAGGTGGTACTGCTGGTAAGCGATACTCTTTCAGGAAAAGAGTACATTACTGGTATTTATATGCATTCCGATACTTTATTAATAGGTGAAGTGGTAATAGTTCCGAGACTCTCCAGCCTCCGGTCGGAAATTCTTAACGCCAGGCCTGAGCCCAATCCTGAAATGGAAAATGCACGGTATAATCTCGAAATTTCTGCCTACCAGGGCCGAATTACGCAAAACAAGCTTGGAGATCCCGCAGCCAACTATGAGATGCTGAGGCAGCAGCAGAAAGTCAGTGCTTATGAAAAAGGAGGCATTCCTTCCGACAGGATCGTTGGCTTCAGTCCTTTTCTTCTGATACCTGCAGCTTATCTTCTGATGCATGGATTACCCGAGAAACCCCCACCCTTAAAGCCAATGCTGACAGATAAGGAAGTGAGTCAGATTCATGAGAAGTATCTGAAAACTTTGAAGCAGAAAATAGAATAGGATAAAGTGTTTGAGATAAACAGGTACCGAGAACCGAGTATCCAGAACCGAGACCCGGGGACCATTGAATTAATGTCTCCGGAGCTTCATCCTTTGTAGAATATTGCTTTGAGGATGTGGCTTGCCATCTTCGGATTCTCTTTAAGCCGCCTTGTGGAGTAGCCGAACCACTGCTTCCCGAAAGGCACGTATACCCTCATTGTATGTCCGTCGTTAACAATACCCTCGCGTAATCGTGGCGTTACTCCATAAAGCATTTGAAATTCATACAGATCCTTTGCAACATTATATTTTTCGATCAGCCTGTATGCACCTTCTATCAGCGGTTTGTCGTGGGTTGCAATACCGACATGGATCCGGTTCTTAAACATAAACTCAAGATCTTCAAGAAAATGCCGGTTGATTTCCTCATATTTTTTGTAAGCTATTGAGGCAGGCTCAACATAGATACCTTTACAGAGCCTGAAACTAAGCGGGATTGAATTATCGTTAAGATCGGTGAGGCTCTTAATATCATCCAGGGTTCTTTTAAGGTACGCCTGTACTACAAGTCCTACACTGGCAGGGAATTCAGTCTTGAGCCTGCGGAATAATTCTATTTCCAGATCAGTACACGGGGAGTCTTCCATGTCAATTCTGATAAAACCCTTATATGATGCTGCTCTTGCGACTATTTCCCTGATATGGTTATAGCAGATATTCTTGTCTATCAATAAACCAAAGCTGGTAGGCTTAAGAGAGACGTTAACATCTATCCCGTTATTATGGGTGACGTCGACAAGGTTAAGATATTCTGCTTTATTTGTCTCGGCTTCATCCAGATTCTTAATGAATTCCCCCAGGATATCAAGTGTGACCCTGATCTTTTTTAAGCTCAGCTCTTTTGATACCCTCATCGCGTCCTCAATCGTTTCGCCTGAAATATAAGAGCGTGAAAATATCCAGATAAACTTCTTGGGGAAGTAAGGCAGGATTGATGCAACGAATTTATTGAACATAATAACTTAATCGTTTATGTTAATATACCTGTTTTTCCAAAATAAACCGCTAAATAAACCTATCCATAATCAATTATTAATGACCTTTGTCATTGAAAAAAGCGCATTTATCGACGAAAAAGGTTAAATGAGGGATGAATTTATTTATTTTGAATAAATTTTTAAAAAATGTGCAACCATTATTCACGGTTGGCTGTCTTAAAATTGTCCTCAATTGATGATGAGTGACCAGCAAATAATAGAAGGTTGTGCGAAACATGATAGAAAAGCGCAACAGTTGCTGTACGAAAGGTATTCGCGGTTGTTGCTGGGTATTTGTCTCAGGTATGCGGGCGACAGGGCTGAAGCTGAGGATATTTTGCAGGAGAGTTTTTTGAAGATATTCTTTAATATAAAAGATTATTCAGGAACAGGTTCTTTTGTAGGTTGGTTGAGGAAGGTGGCAGTCAATACTGCGATTACTCACTATCATAAAAACCTGAAATTCAGGTATCATATTGAGATTGAGGAGTATGTGTCAGTTGAAACAGGCATCTCCAGTTTTGAAGAAGATTTCTTTACATCTGACGAACTTTTCAAGGTATTGAACGAGCTGCCCGCCGGTTACAGAATGGTGTTTAACCTTTATGCAATTGAAGGATATAAACATAAGGAAATAGCTGAACTCCTGGGTATTGATACAAACACTTCAAAATCCCAGTACAGCAGAGCAAAGGCAGCAATAAGGGAAAAGCTTGATAAGCTGGGCAAACTTAAAAGCAGGTATTTCGGAAGTGAATAAAAAGATAAAGATCGAAACAGTGTACAGTGGAAGATAATAACGAAGATAGGGAATTAAGGGAACTGTTCAGGCAGAAGCTTGAAAACGCTGAGGTTATTCCCTCCGCATCTGCAGAAACATTGCTTATGCGAAGGCTCGGCAGAAGGGAATTCCTTCGTTTTAATCCTTCACGGTTTAATATCTGGTATATTGGCGGAATTGTTGGTACCGGCATTCTTCTGGCAATTCTTCTGAGTTCAGGACCCGATTCGACTGAAAAAATAAAACCTGAGGAACCTTCGGGACGGACTATTATTGATAAATCGTCCGATAGTGCTGATATTACAGCTGAAAAACCTGCAATCCCGGATAATGTAGAAGCAGAAAAAAGAATCCGTGATCGCGATACAGCGGTTGCTGCTGACATCCGGTCAGAAAGAGAGACCACAGATAATAGTAAAAATAGTACTCTGACCGGGAGAAATGAGATTATACCTTCTGCCGGAGTAACAGGTACAGTTCCGGATAAGGACTTGTTCAGAGAAACAGCATCGGTGAAGGACAAACTCCAGGGAACAATACAGCCGGTGGAAGAATTAATAGAGACATCAGCCACTGACGGATGCGCTCCTTTAAAAGTTAAATTCAGGAACAAAGCCGGTTCATATGATGCCTGCCGGTGGACATTCGGTGAAGGTATCTATTCTGAAGAATCTGACCCTGAGCGGATATTTGATATTGAGGGGGAATACAAGGTGACACTTAGTGTTTTTGAAGCCGGTAAATTAAGATCAGTATCAGATGTAACGATAACAGTCCATCCTAAACCCAAAGCCCGGTTTGAGATCAGTCCCGAGAATGCTGTTATACCAAATGATATAATCAGGTTTGTCAATTATTCCTCGGGAGCTGTAAAATACCTGTGGGATTTTGGTGACGGCAACGGTTCAGAGGCCTATGAACCACAGCACGCCTATGAAAAATTCGGGAAATATAATGTCAGGCTGGTGGTGTATTCGGAATTTGGCTGTTCCGACTCACTTGTAGTTATGAACGCTTTTGCCGGTTCAGGATACTTCATCAATTTCCCCAATGCTTTCATACCTAATCCGACAGGTCCATCAGGTGGAAATTATTCTGCAAAAAGCGATGAAGCTGCCCAGATATTTCATCCGGTCCATTCGGGTGTAGCTGAATATCAGCTTAGGATCTACAGCAAGCTGGGTTTAATGATATTTGAAAGCAACGATGTAAATATAGGGTGGGACGGCTATTTCAAAGGTCATCTGAGCGAATCAGGAGTCTATATCTGGCGGGTAAGCGGAAAGTTCATAAACGGTGAACCATTCACCAAAATGGGTGATGTTACGCTGCTTAGAAACTAACCCTGTCCGCACAGATCAGCTGAAAATCATCTTATTCCTGTTAATAAATTGCAGGGGGTTGTTAACCGTTTCCTTTTTGGCCTGCTCAAATTCTTAATAAAAGCTATCACTTTTAGTAATATTTTACGTTTAAGGGGTTAATGAATGAGGAATTCATTTAACGATTTACCTGTCTGTGAACCTAAAAGAATCAGTTTTGCTCACGAGGATAAAATATATTTTTATACTGTCATTTGTCATTTTTACAGATAGTTTTGGTCAGGATCCGACCTTTTCACAGTTTTATGCAAATGCACTCTATCTTGCCCCCTCTTTTGTAGGTGCAACTGAAGAGTACAGGCTATCAATAAACTACAGGAACCAGTGGCCGGCAATTCCGGGAGTATTTCATACATACAGCATCAGCTTTGATAAGGCTTTACCCAATTTTAATTCCGGGATAGGTGTGCTTGCTACTTACGATGTTGCAGGTTCGGGAGATCTGAGTACCACAAATATAGGACTGCTTTATTCATACGATTTTAATATAAACCAGGACTGGCACATCAGGCCGGGTGTGAATTTTAAATTTTATTACCTGGGGCTTAATATCTACAAGCTTATATTTAACAGCCAGATGACCGGAAGCGGAACAACACCCCCCATCACACCACCGCCTTTTGATAATGTGGCCGATGTTGATTTTGCAACATCGGCGCTTGTTTATAATGATAGAATATGGGCTGGATTTACGCTTGATCACCTGCTTTTTCCCAAGACCTCTTTTTATGGCGATGAAGCCACGGTGCCTCTCAAATTCAACCTTTACGGAGGGTTACAGTTAATGCGGAAGACGCGGTTAAAAGTCAAGATGCACGAGGTTCTTTCAGTAGCTCTCAACTTCCAGAAGCAGGCAAAATTCTACCAGACAGATGTTGGTGTTTACTATTATAAGGATCCCCTTATCTTCGGTCTGTGGTACCGGGGTATTCCGTTCGCTACTTCCCAGGCCGGAGATGCAATCATCGGACTTCTTGGTATAAAAACCAGCCAGCTGCATATCGGCTACAGTTACGACTTTACCATATCAAACCTTATAAGCTCAACATCCGGAGCCCACGAAGTGTCGCTGGTATATGAATTCTCTTCATTTAAGATTAATCCGGAACGCAGGAAGATCAGAGCAATTCCATGCCCCGAATTTTAACTTCCTGAAGATAAACCTGATCTTAATTATCACTTTCCACTGTTGCATACGTAATTCCCTGGAAACCTCAGGCACCTGGCTCTGCCTGTAATTTTATAATAATTTCAGGCCATTTATTAGCCTAAAAAGTTTATTTTTTTAACTTTGCGCCTTACTTATGTTTAACAATTACCCTATTTGAAATGAAGAAACTCCCCCTGATTCTGTTTATTGTTCTGTTTCTGGCAATTGCAGTACTTTATCTGCTCCACTTCACAGGGAGTAAAAAGGCTGCTGAAAGCGATACTCCGCCAGTTATTGCTGAAATCCCGGCCAGGGGAATTGCTTTTATAAATATTGATACCGTCATCTATAAGTTCGATATGTTTTTTGACAGAAGGGAAGACCTGATGGCAAAACAAAAAAAAGCCGAAGCAGAACTTACCTCCAAGGGAAATCAGTACGAGAAGAATGCAAAGGATTTTGAAGAAAAGGTAAACAAAGGTCTGATTACAAGGGCAACTGCAGCAGAGATGCAGCAGGGACTGATTCAGCAGCAGCAGGAACTGGTCACGCTGCGCGATAAGCTTCAGTCAGATCTTCTTGAAGAAGAACAGGTTATGAATCGCCAGATAATTGAATATATCACATCCTACCTGGAAGCGAACAAATCTGAATACAATTACTCGTATATATTAGGAAAGAGCTTCGGAAGTGTTGTTCTCTATGGCGATAGCGCACTCGATATTACTAAAAAGGTGCTCGGTGAAATCAATAAACAGTACCAGTCGGAGAAAAAATAATCACAATGGGTTTCGCCTCAGCCTGGCTGGCAGAAAAGGCTCTGTTTCCACCGTTATTCAAAGAGGCGCCTGATAAAGACACCGGTATAATAGTCGTAGTCCCTGCTTATAATGAACCTCGTATCACCCCGATGCTGGATTCACTGGCACAATGCCAGATACCTGAATGTAAGGTTGAAGTTCTGATCATTATAAACGCCCCGGCAGTTGCTGATGTTGAAAGCCTGATAAACAATAGAATATGCCTGGAAAATATCCGGAGATGGAAGAAGCGGAACAGCGATTGCTTTTTCCGTCTTTATGTATTTATGGCAGAAAAGCCTTCTGTAACCGGATGGGGAGTCGGACTTGCACGTAAGACAGGAATGGATGAGGCGGTACGACGTTATGACCTGGCAGGTAATCCCGGTGGTGTTATTGTAAACCTCGACGCAGACTGCAGGGTAGAAGCCAATTATTTTGTGGCAATCTGGAAAGAGCTTGCTGAAAACAGACAGCGGTCAGCATGCTCGATTTATTTTGAACATCCTTTGTCAGGTAGCGAATTCACCGGTAACATTTACCGGTATATTACCCTGTATGAGCTTCACATGCGATACTATCTTCAGGGTCTCAAATATACCGGATTTCCTTACGCATTTCATACTATGGGTTCTGCTGTTGCGGTAAAGGCGTTGCCGTACATCAGGTCTGGAGGAATGAACAGGCGAAAAGCGGGCGAGGATTTCTATTTCATTCAGAAACTTGTACCGCTCACAGGGTATTTCAACCTCAATATAACAACAGTATTTCCATCTCCCCGTGAATCGTCGAGAGTTCCTTTCGGGACAGGGCCGGCGATAACGAGAATGAAAGGATCTGATGAATCCTCGCTTTTAACTTACAGTACAGAAGCTTTCATCGAGCTTCATTTCTTATTCACTGGTTTGCCCGGGTTATATAACAGCAGCGCTGACGGGGCAAATGAATATTATGAAACCCTCCCGGCAGGCTTGAAGTCATTCATTGAGAAGAAGGAATGGTCTGATAAGATTTCAGAAATAAAAACGAATACTTCCGGAGAGGGATCGTTCAGAAAAAGATTTTTCGACTGGTTCAATATGTTCAGGATCGTTAAGTTTATGAACCACGTCCATCAGGGAATATATGAAAAAAGACATGTGCAGGATATGGCCTGTGAAATGTTGAAAATGAAAGGATTGGAACCGGGCTTCTGCGATCCGTATGAGCTGCTGATTTACTACCGTTCGCTGGAAAAGCCCTCTTAGTTGTTTCTTCTTGTTATTTTTCTGTCTTCCTGCGGCGTGAGAATGATGTAAAGGTCTTCATCACCTCTTTTCATCCGGTACTGCTCACGCGCGAATTTCTCAAGGTTCTGATTGTCGGTTTTTAACTCCTGAAGCTTCTTTTTGTCCGTTTCGATGCGCATCTGATAATATTCCTTGTCATTTCTGAGATTATGCAGCTCGCGGAGGTCTTTATAACGTGCAACGAGGTTATTCGAATCGAGTAACAAAAGCCATATCGCGAATATCAGCACTGTAAGAAGGTATTTATTCTTTAATACAGCCGGCATCTTATTGACGAATTCGAACCTTTTCATAGTGTTACGAACCTGCTTTTAATTATCAGCCACCGCTCATGAGATACAACATCTGCACCTCATCGTTATTGTGAATAATGGTCGAGTCGTATTTTCCCTTTGGAATAAGAACGCCATTTATCTTGACGATTCTCATCCTGAAGGAGAATTTTTTAAAATCTATCATCTCGCTGACAGTCAGTGATTCATATGGGAACTCTTCTTCCCTGTTATTTAAAAGTATTTTCATTATAGCACTTGTCAGCTTCTTATTTTTTCTTCATAAGTATATCAATAACAGTATTTGCCTGCATGTTTGCCACAATTCCCACGCGTGGCGCCATTGGCGGCAGATCATCCTCAGCTTCAGATGATTCATCACCGCAAATATATAATGTATCATCAATTTTTCTGCACCTGACAGTATCATTATTTCCAAACCCTGCCAGACCTGATGCTGCCACGACCGTTATTCCAGGCATTCTGGTCTGTACTGTCTCAATAAGCATCTCTTTCATATCCGCACTGTCAAATGCTTCAACAATTACATCGCATCCCGAGAAGACCTCCGGTATATTTAGTCTGTCAAGCCGCTTTTGTTGAATGACAACATTTATACCCGGATTAATCCTGAATACATTTTCTTTCAATGCATCAGTCTTCAATTTGCCAATCTGATCGGTAAAGTAGTATTGCCTGTTCAGATTACACTCTTCTATCTTGTCATAATCGGCTATTACAAGAGTTCCTACCCCCGATCTTGCCAGGGCAGTAGCGCAATTTGAGCCCAGACCGCCCGCGCCGGCTATTCCTACCTTAAATTTTGAAAGATGGGATTTAATTTCCGAAAACCTCATTCTCAGCTCATTAAACCGCTTATTTCCCGGGTCCTGCTTTTACGCTGTCAATATCTATTATCCACAGTAATGGAGTGTACCCGGGAACTATTTGCCATAAACCTTCAAATCCATAAGCAAGGCTTGAAGGAGTAAGTAGTTTCGCTCTGCCTCCGTCACGCATATATCTTAATCCTTCATCGACACCAGCAACTACCCGGCCTTCATCAGTCCCCATCACATGTTTATAGGGTACCGAAACCGGGTCATTCGTATCCCATGTGACATGATCGAGAAATTTTGCTTCATATTTAAAATAAACCGTATCGTAATCTACCGGTCTACGCCCTGTCCCTGCAAAAAGTTCAATGTAATACAGACCGCTTGGATACAATACGAAAACAGTATCTCCCAGAGACTTGATGTACTTGTCAATCTGCTGGCGTTCCTGCTTTTCCCACGTTCCTATCGAATTGCAGCCTGTAACCGCCAGGGCCATGATCAGGAATGCATATTTCCAATTTCTGTTCCTGGACATTTTCAGCCGGTAATAACGGACGAAAGATAATAACCTTTTAGGCCTTTTACAAGATTATCATCGTATAAAGTCGGCCATCTGATTAATATCATGCAAATCGTTTTTATTATTATCTTAACTTTGAAAACGTGAATATTGGCTTACTTCATTTATCAGGAATAACTTTGTTATGGATATAAAACCGATAAAAGCGCAGTTTAAACTGCTGAAAAGCTGGGATTATAAATGGACCTCACTCACCAGGGGTTATACTGACAAGATCCTGTATATAAATGTTGGTGCCCGTGAGATTAAGGAAAAAGATGTCCCTCCGGCAATGAAAGAGAAGTTCATCGGGGGAAAGGGATATGGATTAAGGCTCCTCTGGGATGCCACGGAACCTGATACAAAATGGGATGACCCTGAGAATGAGATAATTATCTGCTCCGGACCAATTGGGGGAATAACCCAGTATTCCGGTACAGGGAAATCGCTGGTGGTAAGTATATCTCCCCAGACCGGATCGGTAATGGACAGTAATGTCGGTGGTTTTTTTGGTCCGTTCCTTAAGTTCTCGGGTTTTGATGCACTCGAACTGCAGGGAAAATCACCGAATGACCTGATAATTTATATTGATGGCATTTACCACAGGGTGGAAATATATGAATGTGGAGCTGAAGCTGTTGACAGCCATCTTCTTACCGAACAGCTTACTGAAATCTTTGCTGACAGCGACAATGAGAGGAAAAACATCGGGATTGTTTCTTCGGGAGCCGCAGCCGAACACTCCCTTATTGGCATGCTGAACTTCAGCTTTTATGATCCGAAGCGAAAGAAAGTCAGGCTTAAGCAGGCAGGAAGAGGTGGCATTGGAACAGTTTTCAGGAATAAGAGAATAAAAGCAATTGTCTGCAAAATACCGGGTGTAAAAGGCAATCTTAATAATGTTGCAGATCTTGAGGCCATTATGGAAAGAGGCAGAAGGTTCAACCGGGAAATGAAGGAACTCGATGATAAGCAAAGCAGAATGCGCCAGGTCGGAACAGCACACCTTATGGAAATTATGAACGACCACGATCTCCTGCCGGTTATGAACTATAAATATGGAAGCCATCCCGAAGCATATAAGATCGATTCGTCAATCTGGAAAAGGAACTTCACCCAGAATATACCGGATGGCTGCTGGATAGGATGCAATATGTCGTGCAGCAAGGGAGTTGATGATTTTGAGGTAAAAACCGGGCCTTATAAGGGACAGAAAGTGATTGTTGATGGTCCTGAATATGAAAATGCCGCCGGACTGGGATCAAACTGCGGGATATTTGATCCGGAATATATAATTGAAACGAATTTCTACTGTGATACTTATGGTATCTGCACTATCACTTGGAGCACCCTGACTGCTTTTGTAATGGAGTGCTTTGAGAATGGAATACTGAATCGTGAAAGGACCGGAGGTCTGGATCTCAGGTTCGGGAATTCACATGATGCTCTCGAAATGCTGCATCAGGTTGCAAGAGGTGAAGGATTCGGAAAGATTGCAGGAATGGGTGTACGCAGGATGAAGCAGCTTTTCATTCAAAACGGATGGGGCGATGCAGCATTCCTGAATGATATTGCTATGGAAAACAAGGGACTGGAATATTCCCAGTACATGTCGAAAGAGTCACTTGCACAGCAAGGAGGCTTTGCAATGACGAATAAAGGTCCGCAGCACGACGAAGCATGGCTGATATTCATGGATATGGTCAACAACCAGATACCTACTTTCGAGGACAAAGCTGAAGCTTTGCATTATTTCCCGATGTTCAGAACCTGGTTCGGGCTTGTGGGCCTCTGCAAGCTTCCATGGAATGACGTTGAACCTGAAAACAATGCCCTCACCGATGAGCCGGCAAAAGTACCTGAACATGTCGATAACTATGTGATAATCTATAAAGCGGTCACTGGCAGGGAATTTGATAAGAACAGGCTCGTTGAAGACTCCGAGAGAGTGTACAATTTCCAGAGGATTTTTAACCTCAGAAGAGGTTTTGGTACCAGGATCCATGACAGACAGCCGTACCGCGCAGCCGGACCTGTCACAAAAGAGGAGTATGAATCACGGTCTGAAAGATACGATAAGCAGCTCAGGGAAAATGCTGGCATTAATCCTGCAGGTATGACAACTGATGAAAAAATGAAAATTCTGAGAAAATACAGGGAAGATCAATATGAGC